>JBCDEP010000066.1:0-29681 GCA_039179675.1 Cyanobacteria bacterium P01_G01_bin.67 | reverse complement strand
TCCACCAATACCGAAAATACCAACTAGGCGACACTTAGTTTCTAAAATTGATTGTTTAAGATGATTTAATTCCTGATTGCGTCCATAAAAAACATTTGTATCAACAGCTTCTCCCCAATCATAAACTTTTGAATTTGATGATTTACTAGCATAAAGAGAAGTATCTAAAGTTTTTTCTCTCGTTTCCAGCTCATATCTTTGCAATACCGAGCGTAAATTTTTTTTAGTTACTTTCGTTTTTAGTTTCTTAGAAAGAAGTCGCCACAGCCTAAATCCGACAACTCTAATGTAATCATCATCATAACCAGACTGTTCTGCTATCTGCGTATAGGTTTTACCAGACCAAGACAAGCGAAATACCAAGACTTTTACATCAGTTAGTTGACTTGTACCAAGTAACCGATGCAGTGCAGATATTGCATCACTCTCATTCATTTTTTTGAGACAAAGATGTTGAGTTTATATTATTGTAAGATTCTTTGCTACAAAAGCCTGATTTTTTACGATTTTTCACCCCAGAGTTTGTAGTTTAAAGTGTTTTATGTTTCTCACTGTCAACCAAGTACTCCATATTTATTTTTCATAGCTAGGAGAATTATCCGTATGCTTGTTTCACAGTACGAGCTTTTAATCAATAAAAGTCAATTTCCTAAACCCGGTGATTTAAATTTTCCAACTCCTCTTCCTCCAGAGGAACAAGAAGAGCTAGAAGCTGCGCTAGGAGCTTTAAGCCGTGAAGTTATTCAAGGCTATTTTTTAACAATCTCTAATTTGAGCAATAAAGAAGTGAGTCTTGTCATCTCTTTTCGAGTAGTAACTAATGATAATGAATCTAGTTTTGATGGCAGTACTGTTGCAGCAGTATTCGATGTCAACGGCATAAATCAAACTATTGATCTGATTACTAGTAATCCTCAGACTCGAAACTATGTAATTAGCTTGCCTGCTAAAGATACTGGATTATTTATCGTTCAACCTAATCCTGGATTTATCATTGATGCCGATAAGGAAATCGAAATTAGAGGATATGTAGATGTTTCTGTGCTATTGAATGACGGTGGAGAAGAAATTGATTTGCTGCTTACTCCAGAACATCGCGGTACTTTCTATAAAAGAACAGATTCTGGGTTGGACCAACTAGATCAAATTGTCTATTCTTTGCCTACTGCTAACGGAGGTTCTCTTTTCAAACTAAAATAACGTACTTCACAGTAGGCACTTAAAAGAAGTAAAAGTGTAGCCTTAACAGTTTCATAATTCTTTGGAGTTAGGAAGAAGAGAGTTTGCTAGCTCCAAGTTTTTAAGAACTTTTATTCAAGGTCTTTAACGGAGTAATCATTATGGTTTGCCCATTCAAACCCATATCTCGTAGTTGGGTAGCTATATCAGAATTAGAAGAACCATTAGGAGTAATCGAATTTATTGGTGGTGCAGCTTTAGGAACATTTCCGACAATCGCTTACCAGCATTTCCTGACTACTCTTTGGGAACATGGCTATACCGTCATCGCGGGTCCCTATCCCTTGGGCTTCAATCATAAAGCGATCGCTGAATCTTTAAAAGACGAGAGAGATATTATTCGCGCTACTTTGAATTATTCCCACAAAATCCCTCAAATTTGGGTAGCTCATAGCTTGGGATGTAAGTATATTGCGTTGTTGGAGATTCAAAAAGATATTATCGATCAACCATCATTGCTTATTGCTCCCAATATCGGTTCAACTAGAAATGCTATTCCTTTAGATTGGCTAGCATCTTTGTTGGATAATTTTAACTTAGGAGTCCGCCCAGATCGAGAGACTACTTTGGCATGGATTGAGAAAGCTGTATCTGCTAACGAGCTTTTTCACATCACGTCTCTACTGTCCTTTGAGCAAGATTGCATTTCGGGTAATCGCAATGGTAGACAGGATTGTCCAAAAAGGTTCTTTCCTCCCTCGCCCCCTAGTACTGCTGATGTAAAATGGTTCGACAATCTTCTACAAAATCGTCCAGATTTCTTTTATTCTTTTCATCAAATCAAAGGGGGACATAACAAACTAGCAGGTTGGCGCAGGGGACAATTTGTTAAAGAGTTAGATAATAGTGATGGGCAATTAATTCAACCCATTCCCAGAGAAGTTGAAAATTCATCCCTGGAAATAATTAAGAGTTTAAGGGATGTCGCTCAGACCTTACTAATCGATGAAAATTAAGATATTTTCTAGGTCGACAAGTTGTTATTCTTTTTAAGAATCTCAATTTTTGGAAATTGGCGATCGCTCTTGGTATCATATCAGTTAAGAAGAGCGAGCTTTTTTTCCATATCAAGAATTAAACGATATTAATTCCCTTTGATATTGCACGCGAGGAACACGGAGGTTTTCCCCCGCTTGTCCAATCGCCTTATTAAAAACAATGAAACTTCCTACTGATACTGCATCTCGATAAACTACTTGATGTACATCGATTAATCTTCACCAGTGCGCTTGAGAAATAGTTTTACAGAATGCCTTAATTGTGTCAGGTATTTCGCAGGTAGAGAAATAAGGGTAGGATATTAAAATGGAGAGTGCAAATAATCCCTGAAGAGCGTTAGAGTGAAGTGGGGGTAGGGAGACTTGAACTCCCACGAAGTATTACCCTCAACGGATTTTAAATCCGCAGCGTCTACCAATTCCGCCATACCCCCAGGTATGGATGGCGTTGAAAAGTATTTTTTCAACAGGAACTAATATAACATACCGCGTCGGCATAGTGTATTGAATTTGACGCTTAATCTAAACTAAGTACCTCAAATCCTACTATGCCTGGGTAAATTGCCGAGAAACTTAGCCATCAAAAGTTAGGTTTCTAATGCGATCGCCACCATGAATTGACCTCACAGCAGTCATTTTCGGAAATAAGATAAATTTAAATGCTGAGGAGAAGATCAATAATTGATAATTCTAGATACCATTTCATTAGGGAGAGACAGCAAAAAGCTATCGCCATTATAAGTTGGGCAAAAAAAAGCGATAAGCTAGTCAATAAATCTAACTTATCGCAAATCAGGTGTGAGGAGATCTTAAAATCGGCAACGTTCAAAACCTAGCTACGAGTTCTTTGAGGTTGAGGAAGAACCCCTACTCGCACATTAATCTCGATCTGTTTCTCATTTCTTGCTAGCACTAGAGGAAGCTGAGCTCCTACTTGGGTTTTGGCAACTGCCTGCTGCACTTCATCAGCGGAGGAAATACTCTGGTCGCCAATTTCTTGAATAATGTCTCCAGACTTCAACCCTGCTCGATCAGCGGGAGAATTAGGCACAACATCAACAATTAAAATGCCTGATTTTGCTGTCACATTTAATTTATTCTGGCTTTTAAGCTGTTGTTTTAGTTCGGGGGTAATTTTTGCCATCTGAATACCTAAATAAGGATGGTCTACTTTGCCCTTGGCAATTAGTTCTTCGGCAATATCCCGAGCTGAGTTAACAGGAATTGCAAAGCCTAATCCTTGAGCATTCTGAATAATCGCCGTGTTGATTCCAATTACTTCCCCTTTGGCATTTAAAAGGGGTCCCCCAGAATTACCAGGATTAATCGCCGCATCGGTTTGAATAAATCTAACTCGCTTGTCGGCAACCCCTACCTGAGCGCTGGTTCTACCTGTGGCGCTAACAATCCCTGTCGTAACAGTGTTATCTAACCCTAACGGATTCCCGATCGCAATTGCCCATTCTCCAGGCTGAAGCTGCTCGGAATCGGCAAAGGCAACTGTGGGTAATTCAGTCGCCTCAATTTTAATTACTGCCACATCAGTTAATGAATCTGTCCCCATGACTTCTCCCTCATAGGTGCGTCCATCTTTAAGAGTCACCTTAACTTTATCGCTACCTTCTACTACATGAGCGTTGGTCAAAATCAAACCATCGGAACTGACTACAAAACCTGAACCCAGACCTCTTTTAATTTGCTGATTGGGAATATTGGGAATCTGCGAACCAAAAAACTGACGGAAAAAAGGGTCATTAAACATAGTGGGCACATTGGTAGCCACCGTGCGGGAAGCGTCGATACGTACTACCGAATCTCCGACTTGGTTGACTACTTCACTGACGTAATTTGGCGGAATTGCGATCGCAATTTCTGTAGTTGCTGTTTCAGTGGTTGTGTTTTCTTGCCCTTCTCTAGCAAAACTTTCAGGACTATTAAGTAAATAGTTACCTCCTAACGCTATACTACCACCTAGAAATAACAAGGATATGGAGGAAGTTGCTTTTTTCCAAATTGTAGATGATATTTTCATCGCGTTCATATTAATTTAGTCTTTAGTTTTTAGAATTAACGTTAGTTTGATGATGAATTTGAATAAATTAAGATATTTAGCTAAAAATGATCAATTAGCTTTGAATCAAGTTAATTTAACCCATTGCACTTTTACTTCACTTTTAAAATATGTTTTAGATTTTGATTGAATCTGATATGTATCAACTTAATGAGCTAATGTGACTTTTTCGTGACAATATTTTGAAGTTTTAGCCATATTTAGATGACATTTCCCAGTACAACTCGTTTACTTTGAGCAGAAACCAATATTGACACAGTCTGTGGGAATGGTGAGAACGGGTTGAGTACACAATCAATTAGATTAAGCCTATTGTTAACAAAATCTAAAGTTTTTGAAAAAAAACAAACTATGTTTTGATATTGTGTGACTTAATAAATAAGGTAAGTCTAGATAGAAGCAAAATTAATGGAAGGACAGGGTGCAAAAATTGGCAGTACTGCTATTATCTGGTGTTTAGCAACAGGAATGATGGCTATTTCTATTCCCATAGTAAAAATGACTAATACAGGGATCGTTTTACCTGTTGCGGTTGTCATCGGAGTTAGCTTAAGTACTATCGCTATCTGGTTTAGTAACTGGTTTGCATAAGCCTGATAAATTTAACCAAATGCTGATGAATGCCGATCTGGTTGATAATCATGCTAATGCTCCATGTCTAGCTCTTGATTTTATTGTCCAATATCAGCTCCCTCCTCAAGACTTGGCTTTGAAACTAAGTCAGGTTGAGAAATCGGCTCTCTATTATGTACACACAGTAGTTAATTTAGAGATACCTCTATTGAAGAATAAGTAATGCGATTGTGAATTGGCATAGTTCAGCTGCCAACACTTATTTGCTGAAAATTGAACATTGAACATTGGGCTATTGCTGCTGTTTTGAAACATAAATTATGTTAGTAAGCTAATGTGCATTTGAACTACACATTGTTGAATTAGGCAGAAAGAAAACAGTCAAATCTTCTCCTAATCCCTCGCTCCCCGCAGATGCAGCTTATGTCATAAACAAATTGCTATGCATGAAGTCTTGCCTAAAAAATATAATCAATACCAGATAATTCAGGATTCTTCTCTCTCAAAAACCTATTTTGAATGAATCAATGATTTGCTGTTACTAATAAAGAGGATTCACTTAAGACATCAAGTATCGCTCAAGGTCTTCTGTTTCAGAAGAGCTGTTCTTGATCTTAATCAAGTTTAAGTTAAGTTATTGATTGTGAATGATAGAGAGATATCAATTATCAGCCAAATAGCTTAATTTGGCATGTAATCACTAAAAAAAACTAATATTTTAATCATATGATATAAGTTGAAAATTGAATTTTGTGTCCACTAAAAAGCATTAAATATTTTCTGAAAAGATGAAAATGTAACTAGTCCGCATAGCAAGCACTATTATTCGTAGTTTTATTACAGTACTTAATAGGTGGCTAATATGGAATTGCTTGTTAGTTCATCAGCAATAAAAATAGGTTAAAGATTCAGCTGCTCAGATTCTGAAAGATCTTAATTCAGCTCCTTGGTAATCGTAAATACATAACAAAACATAACAGTTCCTCTCTGTATAAATTGCTTAAGTGATTATTCTTAGGTATTTTGTTGCTTAATTTAGATTGAATATTTAACGAAGAAAACTGTATACTTAATCAATAAATTTAAAACAGAGCAATTTGAGCGTAGTATTATTAGTTTACATTTAGCCTTTAGCTGTAATTATAGATGATTAAAGTTCTTGTTGTTGATGATCAGAATTTGACTCACAAGCTAATAGAAACCTATCTCAAACCTGAGACAGATATTGAAATAATTGGTTTTGCTCATAATGGTCAAGAGGCAATAGAAAAAATTTCAGATCTACAGCCAGATGTAATCTTAATGGATGTAGAAATGCCTCATATGGATGGTCTGACAGCAACAAAAATCATCAACCAAAAATTTCCCACAGCTAAGGTTCTGATTCTAACTGTTCACGATAATGAGCAGCATCTACGTGAAGCACTGAAGAATGGGGCTAAAGGATATTTACTTAAAACCACCACAGCTCAGGAGCTTAAAACTGCTATTTACTATGCCAATCAAGGCTATTTTCAATTGAGTGTTGAACTGACCGAAAAGTATCTTCAGAAAATCATTACTACTCAATCAGAATTTGAAGAAATTTCAGATATAAAACGCAAACTTAAATATTTAACTAATGCTCTTAGTCAATTAGAAGCTAGTTTTGAAAGCAACCAAGATTATACTGGCGATGGTCTCGAGCAAAAAATTGCAGGAATGCTTCAACGGGAAATGTCACGACTTAGAGATCGTGATTCTCATCTACAATTTAAGGTTGATCGCATGAAATATAACCAAGAGCGGTTAGAGAAAAACATCAAGTATTTGTTTAAAGTGCAAATAGCATGTATCGTCATTGCCTTGCTGTCAATTGCTTTTCTAGTTTTTTCTAGCTTCAATTAACTAAAATTTAATTTGATTTATTTAAAGCTGTGCTGTGTTGAAACTCACAACTTCTAGGTAATTCAGATCCCATCAGCAATCTAAAGATTTAATTTATCTTGAGAAATTACTACCTTTTCTCATCAGATACAACTTATTTTTATGACTGCCAAAAGTCACGCCAAGTTTGCTAATAAGTCTAACCAGAAGCGTAAATCAGGTAGGAGATTTATCGAAGCCGCGATCGCTATTTCGGTATTAGTAACTGCTGGCAATATGCGTAACACATTTGTCAGATTTCAAAGTCAGCAGCTAATCTCAGTTACCTCGGAGACTTTTGCCAGCAATAAATTTCTTCCTCTTGAATTTGGCTCGACAGATGTAATACGTCAACAAGACTTTAAGGAAATTGATTATTTGGCTCAACAGCTTCAGTATTCTGGTTCATCAGTAAGTGAATTAGCAAATCTTTTGTCACAAAATGCAGCAACAGAGTCAGCAAAAGCGAGGATTATTTATGCTTGGATAACTCAACATATTACCTATGATATGACTGCATTTAATAATGCAATTCACCATGATATTTATCCTAATGTTAGTCCCGAAAAAGTCCTACAAGATCGCACTACAATTTGTTCAGGATTTAGCAATCTCTATTATGCTTTAGCTTCAGCCATGAACCTGGAATCGGTAATTGTGATTGGTTATGCTAGAGGGGCAACTCCTGTAGGTGATGCCAGATTTCAAGAGATTAATCATGCCTGGAATGCGGTGAAAATTGATCAAGGTTGGTATTTATTAGACGCAACTTGGGGAGCTGGCTCAATTAGAAATGACAAATTTGTCTCTGAGTACAAACCTTATTATTTTGCGATCGCTCCTCAGGAATTTATTAATAATCATTATCCCCAAGATTCTGGTTGGCAACTTTTATCATCAACATTAACTAGAAAAGAATTTGATAATTTGCCTATTATCTCTGATCACTTTTATAACTTAAACATGGAAGCAATTAGCCACCAAAATTATAAAATTGATGCCAGGAATCGGTTGGAGATTAAGCTCAGGGCACCCCAAGAAGTGGTGGCATTAGCTAACCTAAAACAGAACGCTCAGGAATTCTCTATTGGTACAACTCTAGTTAGTCGCCACGGGGAAAATATTGTGGTTAATGTTGCTCCTCCTGAAGTTGGTACATACGACTTGACTATTTATGCCAAGCATCAGGATGACAGAGAGCATTATGGTGAAATAATCAAATATAAAATCACAGCCAATAATGCCGTCACGGAATTACCAAAAACATCTGCTCATTTTCACCATTATCAAGCAAGCTTAATTGAACCTTTAGCTGCTGATTTGGAAGTTAACTGGTCAACTTATTTTAATCTGATTGTTCCTGAAGCAATTGATGTTCAAGTCGTTAACACCAATACCAAGCAATGGACTCCTTTAAATGGTTATGGGAATTATTTTGCGGGGAATGTTGATGTTCAACCAGGGAATACCTCCATCGTTGCTAAATTTCCTGGGGAAGAACAGTATTGGCAACTAGTTGAGTACCAGGCTAAATAGCTAATACATCTAAAATTTCTATCTCCCTAGAATTTCCTTAAGTTTCGGTGCTAAATCCTACCTAAGAATAATTAACCCCAGAATCCTCCACATATTTATCAAAAACTCATTTTACTCAGACTCCCCTTTGCTAGCATCTCAGATACCGTAGGATTCAGACAAGATCGTGACTCAGAAAAACAACAAGGGTAAAAAGATGACTGCTGATGATATTTTATGGAGTTTTATCAATGAAAACATATCATCTGCCCCAGAAGTAAGAGCGGAATCTAATCCTGATTCTCCTGAGAATCAACTGGCGCTGACAGTAATTGCTCTCAGAAGTGAGGTTGGCTTATCCCAAAGAGAATTTGCTGCCAGGATCGGAATGAAACAGTCACAATTAGCCAGAATTGAAACAGGAAGGCAAATTCCTAAATTGAAGACTTTAGCTAGGCTTGCCTCTGTAGCTGGTTATGAAGTTAAAGTTAGTCTTGTACCCTTTAAGCGCCAACAAGAGAAACCGACTGAGCCTTAATCTCGAACTTCATTAATCTTTCTAACTAGATTAAAAGATAGTCAACAAACACAAAATAAAAGCTTCACTCCACTCCACCACTGCACCGTAAGTATCCCCCGTATGTCCCCCTAGCTGGCGATTAATCCAATATCCTGTCAATAATGAAATTACTAGATTAATCATGACAATTAATCCTCCCTGCCACCAACTTAATTTGTCCACGGTAAACCATAAACTGCTGAAGCATAACAAAATCCCTAAGCCCAATAAGATATCTTGAGGCGATCGCAGATTTTTTTGATGGAATGCTCCTTTTCCTGTTTCTCTTAAATAGGGATAAAAAGCGATCGCCCATACCTGACCCCATCTTGCCCAACCCGCAGCCGAAGGTAATACTAAACATAATGGTAGAGATATTTCACTTAAACTGACAATTTTAAGCAACACAATGACTATGGCAGCGATCGCGCCAAATGCGCCCGTATTACTATCCTTCATTACTTCTAGGCGGCGTTGTGGATTCGTCACAGACAGACCATCGGCGGTGTCCATTGCTCCGTCCAAATGTAATCCTCCAGTGAGCGCTATCCATGCTATGACAATCACAGTATTAAGGGTCAGGTTTGGCATTCCACTGAGTTCTAGTAATGTTCCCAATATTGTTAACAATAGTCCGATGAACAAGCCAATTACTGGACACCAACGAGCAATACGCGACCAATTACTAGTCCACTCAGTAGGTAGTGGCAATACAGTATAAAATATTACTGCGCTAGTGAATGAGGTAATTAAATCAATAATTCCTGAGCAAAAATGATGAATCGATATTTTTGACACAAACAAATACTTAATTAAAATTTGATTAAATATGTGGGGAATGTTGGGCTAATATTGTTTCATAAGCTACTTTATTTTTACGGCATATTTCTCACAGCAAAATATCTAGCCAGATAATTTGAAATTCAAAATATACTTCTTATGAGTAAACATCACGGCATGAAGTCCTTACCCGCCCCCTGTATTGTAGATGAAGGGATTGTAGTCAACCAAGATGATATCAGACGCTTATTAGCTGATTTATGTCATGTCCGTTATGTGCATACAATTGATGGTGCAGCGATTAGTGAAGGTGAAGGATTCATTCAAGAAATTTTTAATGATTACCATCAATCTACTTTAATTGCTAATCAAAAGATCTATATCAATCTACAAAGTTTTGATTACCTGAGCTTAAGTAAATCTACTGAGGACTTAGCCTGTTACGACCTAATTCAGGATAATCGTCAGCTACGTTTTATTCCAATCTCACGGGCAATTCAGCCGCAGGTCATTGCTAAAAATCTTGATGCCGAAACTATAGAAGCGATGGTTGCAGAAGTTTTATCGGCACGTTTAGATGTCCAGCTTGACGATGAAGACTTTTGAACAGTCAACAGTCAACAGTCAACAGTCAACAGTCAACACCACAACTTTTGTTGGTATGTGGTAATCATGTAGTAACAATCTTAGATAGTGGGATTTTCATTTGAATGTCAGGCAACCTGTAGTCATACTAAGGCGCGGGTGGGGATATTTCACACTCCTCATGGAATCGTAGAGACACCTAGATTTATGCCCGTTGGCACTTTGGCGACAGTCAAAGGAATTATTCCTCAACAGTTGGCAGCAGCTCAAGCTCAGATGATTTTGGCAAACACCTATCATCTTCATTTACAACCAGGAGAAGAGATCGTAAGTGAAGCTGGCGGACTCCACAGCTTTATGGCTTGGGACAAGCCGATCTTGACTGACTCAGGTGGGTTTCAGGTGTTTAGTCTGAGTGAAATGCGCCAGATTACAGACGAGGGAGTTACTTTTAAGTCGCCCCGAGACGGCAGCGTGATTAAAATTACTCCAGAGCGCTCGATTCAAATCCAAAATGCTTTGGGTGCTGATGTGATTATGGCATTTGATGAATGTCCTCCTGCCGATGCTACCAAAGAACAGGTAAAAGCCGCCACCGATAGAAGCTATCGCTGGTTAAAGAGGTGTGTAGAAACCCACCAAAATACTAATCGACAAGCGTTATTTGGGATTGTTCAGGGAGGAATACATCTAGACTTAAGACAAAAAGCGGTTGAGCAACTTACGGAGCTAGATTTGCCTGGCTATGCTATTGGTGGTGTCAGCGTTGGTGAAGATCCTGAATTAATTAATGCTACGGTTCAATATACTGCGCCCCTCTTACCTGTAGATAAGCCACGCTATTTGATGGGGGTCGGGACTTATCGAGAAATGGCTCAGGCGATCGCAGCTGGAATAGATTTGTTTGACTGTGTGATCCCAACTCGTTTTGGTCGTCATGGAACAGCCTTAGTCCAAGGAAAACGCATCAATATCAAAAATGCTCAGTATAAAAGGGATTACCAGCCTCTAGATGAAACCTGCTTTTGCTATGCTTGTCAAAACTTTAGTCGAGCGTATCTCAACCATATGGTGCGATCGCGAGAAATGTTAGGTTATATTATGTTATCGCTCCATAACATAACTGAACTAATTCGTTTTACTCAAGAAATTCGTAACTCAATTCTCCAAGGCACTTTTGCAACTGATTTTGCCAGCTGGCTTAACGAAAAAGCTTAGAGCTATCCTCAACAGCAAATTAAGCACTTATATAAAACAAATTACATATTTAATTCTTTAATTCTCCCTTTTCCCTTTTCCCAACCCTGACATATTAGCCGTAGTTTTACAACAGTCATTAAGACAGATACTCGGAAATTTTTTGTAGAAGCTCATCAGCATCTACTGTTTTACGCATAAAGTCTGTCGAACCAACGATTTTAGCGCGAATACGGTCAACAATTCCTGAGTTACTTGTTAAAAAGATGATCGGCGTTTCGGCAAATTCAGGGTATTTACGTAATTGAGCACACAAATCGTATCCACTTATTTTAGGCATTACAACATCTAAAAAGATCAAATCTGGTTGACGATTCATGAGAATACCCACAGCATCTATAGGTTCATTGATAGCGAGAAACCGATAGCCAGCCATAGTGATAATTTGCTCCATCATGTGAGAAATCATCAAGCTATCATCAATACAGGCAATTAAGGGACGATCAAGACTTTCATAATGAGCATTTGCGGGATCAATTAGCTCTAAGAGATCGGGAACATCGACTAAACCAAATATGCCAGACTGGATATATGGTAAAAGAGAGCGGACAACCTGTAGGGGAGTTGTTCTCAGCTGTACTGACAAGTCTCTTAAGGTACGGTTGCCATTCAATAGTTTGCACAGGCTTTGATAAGCAGAAATGGAAGTTTTCTGCTGGAGTTGTTGTGGTTGTAAAATTACAGGTGCCATATTTGGCAATCTATCAGCAACCTGAGCTTCTTCCCAAGTTTTCCAAATATCACTAGTCTGATTAATTAAGTCCTCTGGTTTTAACAGCTCTAATTTTCGTGGTAAAACATGATCTTGATTCAAGCGGCATATAACCTGTCTTGCCTGAGTTATATCGAAGAGAATCTCGCCAACAGCAAAAGCAATGACATTTCTTCCCTGTTGTGGAGTAATAATTTGCTGCTCTACCCATTGAGAAATTTGTTCGTATTCCCAAGTATTATTATTTAAGTCAGCTTTTCTAGCGGTTAACTCCTCTTGCAGGCTAGAGAGTTGAAACGGTATCTGAGGCAAGTTTAAGATTAGGTTTCGCTGCCAACGACGAATGGGGTGAATTCCCCCAGAACCATAGACAATTTCACCTCGATAAAGATATAAATGCCATTCGTCTCCTTTTATAGGATCGGTAAAGGTCAGCTGTCCACTTACCTGGGACTCTCGTAAAGAGCTAAATAACTTAATTTGCTTGGGGGCTGTAAACTCTCTAATAATTAGATTGTCAGAAGTAGCTCTGGCATTCATTTGCTTATGTCCCTCTGTTGGAGAAGGTTGACGATTTGCGTATTGGCTTCGGGAAACTGATATTGATTAATTTGAGATGGATCTACCCACAGAATTTCTTCACATTCTAAAGCTTTGGGGGTACCACTTAAATACTCGCAGTCATGAACATATAAGGTCACGTTAAAAGTTTTATAAGCATGAGTGATAGTTGTCAAGCGATCGCCCACTACGATCTCTAAATCTAATTCTTCTTTAATTTCACGTACAATACATTCTTCTACAGTTTCTCCTGCTTCAATTTTTCCCCCTGGAAATTCCCAAAGTCCGCCCATTTCTCCCTGTTCTCTCCTACGATCGATCAGGATTTTTCCTTGCTTATTGCTAATTACAGCTACTCCAATTTGCTTATGAACCAGGGGAGGTAATGTTGATGACATAAAGATCTGAAAACTCAAGTGGTTAATAAGATTAGCTTAAAATTACACCTAAAGCAAAGCAACCCTCTCATTATTTTGATAAAGGTTGCCGTTATTAGTTTTAATTTTGGCAGAGTCCACTGAAGTCGAAGGTTACTAGTGATCAGTAGATGTCCTTAACCAAGATGCTTCAAAGCCCATTCTCTGTTCTGCATTACGCAAGAAATAGCCGCTCATCATCGCTGATGCCAATAAACGTCCTAAATTTTCACGGTCAGTACTGATTTCCACGTCAAAACTTTCTGAAGGCATGTTGCCTAACAATCCAGTAATATTATGTTCGATAATCTGAAAAACTTCTTGAGATTCAGGCTGTGAGAGCTGAGCAATGGTCTCTGGACTAAGAGATTTAACATAATGCCAGAGGGAATTATCTTCTTCACTGTACCTGAAAGTATTTTGAGGACTGTTTTCACTCTTCACTTGTTGTACCCTCCTGACTGGGTTTAGTATAACCTTGTAATCGATATCACCAATCGATTAACTTCAACTTAACTCATTTAATCATTTTGTGATTGACTAACTGTTACGTAGAACCGAACTGGCATCAGTGAGGTTTCCGATCTACACAACATCTACTTATAATTAGCCTAATTAAGTAATACCAAATCGATAAATGTTTGTTGTATTCTTTTTTCTAATTGGTCTAAGTTAATCACGATGAAATCTTTTCGCTCCTGAAGGGAGCAGGTGTCACTTAACTTGCCAAATACTCCCTAATTGCCACCTTGCGCTTGCGAAGTTTGGATAGTGCTTCCCGCTCAATCTGTCTGACACGTTCTCGGCTAATGCTCAGACATTCTCCGATTTTGGCTAATGTCATTGGCTTACCGTCAGCTAGACCAAATCGAAGACAAATTACCTCTCTTTGTTGCGGGGTGAGATCAGCCATCAGTTTTTCTAAATCTCTTTTGAGGGAGGAGGAGGTAGCATAATCTTCTGGGGACTGACCAGAGTCTTCTAACATGTCGCCCAACTCCGTATCGTTATTATCCCCAACTCGAACATCAAGAGATATTGGCTGACGTGACTTTTCCAGGTAATCCCGCACTTGTTTGGGTGTTAAGTCTAATTCATCTGCTAACTCAGATATAGTGGCAGTTCTACCTTTCTTTTGCGCTAGCTGGCGCTGTGCTTTCTTGATTTTGTTGAGCTTCTCTGTAATATGGATCGGCAGTCGAATCGTGCGACCTTTTTCGGCGATCGCCCTAGTTATTGCCTGACGTATCCACCAATAAGCATAGGTACTAAATCGATATCCCTTCGTGGGATCAAATTTTTCGACCCCTCGTTGCATGCCAATGGTTCCTTCCTGAATTAAATCGAGGAGATCTAAGTTGCGCTTGAGGTATTTTTTTGCCACTGATACTACCAACCTCAGATTTGCCTCTACCATTTTACGTTTGGCAGATTCTCCAGCCTCCAGCACTAACAGTAGTTCCTCTGGTTTTACCTGAGCTGCTCTTGCCCATTCCTCAACTTTTGGCTCTGTACCTAGTGTCTCAACTAAAGATTCTTTGACCTTAGTTAAAGCGATCGCCTTCTGCACTCGTTTGGAATAGAGAATTTCTTCCTCATGAGTCAGTAGAGGAACACGACCTATTTCTTTGAGATAGCTTCTAACTAAATCGTTAGATTTTTGTGCTGTTTTCATTACGCGATTTGCTTACTGATGTTGACTATGCAGGATAGAATTCTTTAATTGACGGAGTTTATGTTTTTTTATGAGAGAATACGTAAACTTTTGTTAAAACAACCTCGCTTCCAAAGGGTAGATTAAGTCTTTATTTGTAACTACTCCGCTGATGTATTGATCCCAGGTTTCTAAAAGAGTTTATTCTTCAGAACTTTGGTAAATTCATCAAGCATTCATTCTCTCTAACCTATAGTTTTTACGATACATGATTTTTATTAACTTGTGTAAACTTTATGAAAAATTTTCCCAATCAAAGGAACTTATGTTTTGCTGCTACAGCCTTATTTTCAAAATCATACAGATAAGGTGTGGTTCAAAATGCAACACTGACAACAAAAGTGGAGAGAAGATAGCTACATTTGCTCACTTGAATGTTTAGTATAACTATTCTTGGCATTCACATTCTTGGCTAGAGAAGCCTAGATAATCAATAAGATGAACTTGGAGTCAAACAAGAGTGGTCTATTGAATTGACCTTAAGGCGAATCTTCCTGAGGTGCCTTGGTGATTTAGCCCGATATAATCCCGCTTGATATTAAATTGTTTCCTTGCAGCTTGCACCAAATTAGGAAGCATCAATCGACGCCAGGGAAGCGACTGAGCTTGAGCATTTAACCGAAGTAAATCTGCTGAGTAAACTCGTCTAGCTAGTTTGAGATTTATTAGCTGTATGGCAGCCATTCACAGTTTGTTCATTACTACTTGTTCAATGATGTTACTACGGGAATTAGCTTTAGAAAGCTGTAAAAATAATTAAGCGTAAGCAAAAACAGTCTGTTACTTTAAACAAACTACAATTTTATGAAGATATCTCCAGTTAGTCCCTTTGGTTCATGGAAATCTCCCATAACCTCAGACTTAATAGTCTCTCAAACAATTGGCATTGGTAGCATCGTCGTTCACAAAGGAAATGTTTATTGGCTAGAGAAACGTCCCCAAGAACAGGGGAGAAATTTAGTTGTGGGCTTCTTCAATCAGCGAGACACTAAAAATATTACACCTTTTCCCTATAGTGTACGCAGTAAAGTACATGAGTATGGTGGAGCAGCATTCACCATAGAGCAGAATACAGTTTATTTCTCAAACTATCAAGATGGCAGAATCTATCAACAGATCCTAGGGAAGCAGCCAAACCCTCTAACTAATAAATTAAATCAAAGGTATGCGGACATAATTGTCGACCAGAAGAGAAATCGTCTAATTTGTGTCTGTGAAGATCATCAAATTGCTGGTGAAGCTCAAAATAGTATTGTGACCATCAGTATCAGCACTGGCAAGGTGCAAAACATGATTACGGGGCAGGATTTTTATGCGGCTCCTCGTCTAAGTCCCGATGGAGAGTCGTTAGCATGGCTGAGTTGGAATCATCCAGATATGCCTTGGGATAGTACCTATTTATGGCTGGCAAGGTTTGATGAAGCTGGCATCATCCTGGAGCCTGAACTGGTGGCAGGTGGCAAGGCAGAATCGATTTGTGAACCAAAATGGGGTGGAGAGGGAACGCTCTATTTTTCTAGTGATCGCACAAACTGGTGGAATATCTATCGGCGTCGAGTTGACGGCAAGGTCGAAATTTTGGGGGAAACAGCAGCTGAATTTGCCTATCCCCATTGGGTGTTTGGCTTATCTACCTATGCTGTGCTGGATAATGAGAGTTTAATTTGTGCCTATTCAGCTCAGGGATGTTGGCACCTGGGGAAGATCGATCTCCAGACCAAAAAATTGACGAAGATTAACACTAGATATACCAATATTTCCGATCTGCAAGCTAGCGATCGTGGTTTTGCTGTGTTTATCGGTGGTTCGCCCACGGAATCCACGGCGATTATCAAGCTTGATTTAGCTACAGGTAGAGAGCAAATTTTGAAGCGGACAGGGGAGCTTCAGCTTGACCCAGGTTATTTGTCTCAGCCAGAAGAAATTACTTTTCCCACGACCAATAATTTAACTGCCTATGCTTGGTACTATCCACCACAGAATAAAGACTACAAAGCACCAGTTGGGGAATTGCCCCCCTTGATTGTTAAGAGTCATGGTGGTCCTACCGCCGCCGCCACGGTAGATTTAAATTTACGGATTCAGTATTGGACAAGTCGTGGTTTTGGCTATTTAGATGTCAACTATGGCGGCAGTATTGGCTATGGTCGAGAATATCGACAGCGATTAGATGGTAAGTGGGGAATTGTTGACGTTGATGATTGTGTCAATGCTGCTCAGTATTTGGTTAATCAGCAACGAGTTGATGGTGATCGCTTAGTAATTACGGGCAGTAGCGCAGGGGGCTATACAACCTTAGCTGCCTTGACCTTTCGCAATACTTTTAAGGCTGGAGCCAGTTACTATGGTGTCAGTGATTTAGAAATTTTGACTAAGGATACCCATAAATTTGAATCACGCTATTTAGATCGTTTAGTTGGCAGATATCCTGAAGCTCGAGCTATTTATCAAGAGCGATCGCCGATTCACTTTCCCGCACAGCTAGACTGTCCCGTAATTTTTTTCCAGGGTCTTGAAGATAAGGTAGTTCCACCCAATCAGGCAGAAATGATGTTTCAGGCGATCAAACAGAAAGGTTTGCCTGTTGCTTATATCCTCTTTGAGCAGGAGGCTCATGGCTTTCGACTGTCAGAAAATATCAAGAAAGCTCTTGATAGTGAATTTTATTTCTATGCTCAAATCTTTGGCTTTGAACCAGCAGACCCCATTGAGCCCATCGAAATTTTTAATCTCGCTTAGTTTATTCACTAGTCAATCAACTTTAAATTGAGAATATGCCGCTTAACAGAGTGTTGCTTTACATACCTAATATTATCGGTTACGTGAGGTTCTTATTTTATCTGGTCAGTTTTATATTTCATAGCTGGGGAAACTGGCAGTTGTGTCTCACCTTTTACGCAGTGGCATTTGTTCTCGATGAATTTGATGGTCGGGCTGCCCGAGCATATAATCAGAGCAGCAATTTTGGAGCAGCGTTAGATATGGTAGCAGATCGCTCTGCTACTGCTGGCTTATGCTTAATTCTGGCGCTATTATATCCTGATTATTTGTTAGTTTTTATTGGCGCGATCGCTTTAGATATTAGTAGTCATTACTATCTGATTTATGCAACGGGGATCTTAGGTAAAGCCAGCCATAAAGACTCATCTCAATGGGCAAGTAATCTACTATTAAAACTTTACTATGGTAATAAATCTTTCATGGATTTATTAATCTTAGGTAATGAAATTTTTTACCTATTACTTTATCTTAGTTTTTATAGTGTGGGAGTTAGTTTTTATTTGAGCAACTGGAGCCTTAATCTATGGCAATTATTGTTAATAGTTTGCTTTCCTGTTTATCTTTTGAAGCAAATCACTAATGTGATTCAACTACAAGAATCAGCTCAAGCAATAGCTAATTATGATTTGAATAATCAAGATGATTTGGAATAATCAAATTTTGGCAAATTTTTTTGATGTTTTTGTCCGTTATTTCTATTGCGATCACTTTGTGTTAGTTATTATTAATATTGAAGGGTTTTGCTTTACAAAGATGATAATCTGCTCGATAGCCAGATACTTTGGTTTTAGCGCCAGGATCAACCAGACAGACTTTGGAACTTAAATTACGACCATTTGAGATTGTGGAGGCAGAAAAGTTGACCAGCCACAGGTCGAAAGGACGAGGCGATCGCTCTACAAAGCCATGGAGGTTGTCAGTGGCAGTAGAATCATTTTTCAGCAGCAAAAATTGAGGGGAATAGCTAAATTGGCTACTAACTGGATTATTGTGATATTGTTTTTGCCATTCCCAAGCCAAACCAATCGTTTCTACAGCTTGTCCGTGGGTTCGATAGACAGTAGTAATAACTAGCGGAATATTTTGATTCATTCGGGCGACCGCTGGTACTAATAGATCAGGGCGATCGCTTTTTTGAAAACCGTAATTGCTGACTATTACTAATCCTCCTAGGCAGCCTAAGACTAAAATAGCTACAACAGGGATTTGGCGTCGAAATTGCTTTTGAGATAATTGCCACTGACGATCAAGAATTCCCGCGCCCAAAATCAAGATTAGAGGAAAGTAGAAAAATTGAAAGCGCGCAGCCAAAGTAATATCTCTACCAATAAAATAAGCAAAAATAAGATTGAGAGCTAATGATATCGCTAAGAATCTTGTAATAGCTAGTTCGATGGGATTTAAAGAAGTTTTTTGGAGATATTGCCAGCCAGCCTTAACGAACCAATACAAACTAGGCAACAGTACAATTACAGATACCACAGTGACCCAGCTAGATACTCCTTCGATTGGCGGTAAGACGAACATTGTTATTAACCAAGCTAATAACCTGACTATGGGAGACAATAGTTCCAGACTCAAATCAAAGTCCTGGTGAGTCCAATTTGTCAAACGGTCGTGGGGAAAATACTGCCACCGATAGATCCAAACAGAACAACCTGCCAGAGTTCCCAGCATAGCAAAGCCTATTCTACGCCAGGCTTGAGAAAAAAATGACTTAATTTGATTGGAGTCGTTTTTCAGATTTTGCAACCATAGAGTTAGTAAGACCAATGCTTGAGCCAGTAAATTTAGACCGAAGAAGTAGTGGGTCGCCATTCCTAAGCTATTTACTAAAATCCAGAGTAGCATCAGCGATCGCCGAGGAACTTGATGTTGAGACAAATAACGTAACGTAATGATCCAGCAGGCTAATGAAGCAATAACCCACAAGATTGCTAAAGTATAGTGGCGAGCTTCTTGTGCCAAATAAATGCCATAGGGCGAAACTGCCATCAAAGCTGCGGCAATCTGTGCCGCCAAGATAGATTCAAAGACTAACCAACCAAGACTAAACATCAAGGGAATACTCAGAACTCCCAAAACCGTGCTCAGAGATCTGGCTTGCCAAATCGAGACTAAAGCGCCATCGCTGGCAAAAAGCTTGAGCCACCAATGAGAAAGAACAAAATATAGTGGAGGATGAGTGCTTTCGGTCATCAAATTGGCGATGGTATCGACCGCATTGCGAGAATCTTCGATTCGCACTAATTGAAGTAAAGTCGGTAAATCAATAACCGTGTCTAAAGGAATATTACGGAAACTATGACCTAGACTAAATACAATGGTTGACCATTCATCAGACCAAACTGTTTTAGCTTCAAGATTATAAAAGCGCAAAACTGAACCAACTATAATCCACAACAGCAAGCAGAAAAAACTCATTGTTGTCTTTTCTTTTTGGAATCGATTATGGCTAGGGGAAATCGGCTTGTGAAGAATCTGCTTCATTCTCGGATTTTTTAATTAAATATTCTACTCTACTAAAACTCTTTTCGATATCGCTTCAGAATTTTCCTAGTATACTTGTCAAACTCTCTTCCTCAATGATTCCTTTAAGTCAAAAATCTATTTGAATTGATATGGTGTAAGTTCTTTTACCTCTTGTTTGCTCTTACTGGTAGAGATTTTTATCTATCCTCTTGAGTAATCAGTGCTTCTAATTTTCATCTTTTTGCTCAAAAATTTATTCGCCTTACCCTCTCTCAATCAGGAGAATGGGAAAAGCGCGAACTGTTCAAGGATACATTGCTACTGGTGGGATTGGGTGTCAGTTTCACTTTCGTCTAAAGTAGTGCCACATAGCCTACAAAACAAAGCATCAGGCTCATGACGCGCCAAGCCGCAGCCAGTACATTCTTGCTCGACTAAACTAGCTGTTTTGACTACCTGTCCAATTAATTCGCTCAATTGCCAAGGGATAAACAAGACTCCCGTAAAAATCATTAATACCGTCATCACTCTCCCTGCTGACGAAAGAGGAGTGACATCTCCATAGCCAACAGTGGTCATAGTAACAACCACAAAATAAAAGGCATCAAAAAAGTTCTCAAGGCGATCGCTATTGATTTGATGTTCTACCTGATAAATAAGTCCTGCATATACAAAAATTAAGGTAAACAAAGTTAGGAAGATACGGGCAAAAACGACGCTATCCTCAGTAGCGAATCCCAACAAACGTCTTTCAACCTTCCAAAATCTAACGATTCTTAAGATTCTAAACCAACGAAATACCCGCAAAAAACGAATATCGCTCCAGCCTATAAGCAAGGGTAAAATTGAAATTAAATCGATCAATCCGAACCAGCTAAACAAGTATTTTTGGAGATTTTCTGCTGACCAACAGCGCAGAATATATTCAACAGCAAAAATAATTAAAATTATTAAATCTAGATTGCTTAATATTGATTGTATTTGTTGGCTAACAGAATAGGTTTGGGTAACAAATATGGTTGAAGATAATAATATTAAACCCAGAATAGCTAAATCTACCCCTGAACCAAGCTGAGTTTCTGTGTCTTCAAAATAATAAGCCACTTTCTGGCGGAGAGATAATTGCTTGTTGGTTGTTTGTTCCGTTGTGGTTATGTTTTGTTGTGACACGAGAAGAAAATCAAGAGCATAATCTGAAGTATAGAAAAATATTATAATAATGTGCCAATCAAAATATTAGAGCTTGGGATCTTTTTATTAGCTTACATAACCTCAAAAGAATTGGAAATTGTTAAAGTTATTGAATAATAATGGCTAAATTAAAATCTAAATCATGCGATCGCTGTGCTAATCTAGCAGATATTCGCTATCGTATTCAATCGTGACTGCTGTGATTTAGTCAGCTGAGATAATCCTCACTATCGTTCTGGTGGTAAATGGAAAGCTAAAAGAAAGTGAAATTAAAATTTATCAACAGACAGATTAAGCGAGTAGGAATTGTATCGGCGATCGCTTTATTAGTTTTGCTCTTCATGATTCGTCTTACCATCGCTCCTAATCATGTTCCTGCTAAGTCTGAATTGATTAAAGGTGTCTGGCTTACTCATGTCGGTAATGCTGCCTTAACCTACACAACCTGGACAGATAATGTTTTTCATCAACTATCGCGCTTAAATTACAATCGAGTCTACGTCGATGTGTATAACGATGGTGTAACCTATCCTAGTCAATATGCACCACGCAACTACTTATTGGCTTTGCCTTTTTCTAATCCTTTAAAGACAGCAATTAGAGAGGGTAAACGTCAGGGTTTAAAAATATATGCTTGGTACGAACATGGCATGATGACTTTTGGTAATTCAACATTAGCGCGACAGCATCCTGATTGGATTTTGACTACTGAAGATAATCAAAAACTAATCGATAACCACTGGTGGTTAGATCCTGCTAACTCTGAAGTACAGCAATATTTTATTAATCTTTTTACGGAAGTAGCTGCTAACTATCCCGATCTTTACGGTATTCAAGTTGATGATCACTGGGGTATTCCAATTCAATTTGGTAATAAATCCGAGGCGATGACAGATTTAACCCAGAAAGTAGTAGAAGTAATTAGAAATACTAACCCTCAGTTAGTTATTTCTCTCTCTCCTAATCCCCTGGGATTTTCCGTTAAAAAATACTCACAAAATTGGCTAGCCTGGATAAAAATGGGACTAATCGATGAATTAGTCATGCAGCTTTATCGTCCAACTAGCCAACAAGTCGCACTGTCAATCGATAATTCTATTCTACCTGAAGCTAATCGGTATGTAGATGTAGCAATTGGCATTTATTCTGGTGGTTTAGATAATCAAAAACCTTTTGCAGAAATCAAAAATCAAATCGATACAGTCAAAGCATCTGGTTATGGTTATGCTATTTTTCCTTGGGAGACTTCTTTAGGCTGGTTGCGTTGGCATTCACGGCAAGAAAAAGAATCTTATTTAAAATAGTGATCAGCTGTTTAATTTATTTGCGATCGCGATAACTCAAATTATTTAATCAAGATCCTGCGGTTTATTTTCTGCCAGCTACAGCTTAGTCTTCTAGAGTCTGATTTATATTAACTAATACCAAATCGATAAATGTTTACGACACAATAAATAATTTAAGTTATCTGTTATATTCTTTTTTCTAATTGGTATAAATAGCATGTCTTATCTGAAGTTAATTTTATATCCCAGTATTCAGTGAAAGAACGAGGTGTTGAAACCCCACTAAGTACGTAACCGTCAGGAGAGAGTTTAAAATTAATCATTTCTCCATTAATTTTAAGACGAACGAAACTTTTGTTGGCTTTTAACTCAATATCTATTAGTACGATTTGGCATAGCTAACAATCATAAACAAGAGTGCATCAAAAGCAAAAACCATTCCTTCAACAGCTAATAGACGCTAGCGGCAATTTTCGTAAGATTATATTGTCAATTATTCTCAAGAAGCGCTTTTTTTATGTAGAGAGTGGAAAAGCGATCGCAAGTAATTTAACCATAATAATATTTACAAGATAAAACGATGTTGGATTAAATTTGCATAGTATTTACACATTATAAGTTTTGTATTACTTCAGAATTCTTAAATAGGATCGCTTGTTTGATGTTGAGTAGAGCAATCGCACTTTTAAGTTAATGAAGTAATTGGGTTTTTGTGTCTCGCAAAGCCACAAAGGTGCAAAGAGTATCAAGTTTGTAAGAGTAAAGCGATTGCACTATATTACAAGTTTCGATCATAATTCATCTTCAGAAATACCAGAAACTTTTAGGAAGTGTCTCAATATACTGCAATTTCGACAATTTGAGCATCACTATCTAGCTGAAGATCGGCGCGTGAAACTTCTTATCTCTCGCAAAGGCGCAAAGACACAGAGAAAGAATACAGAGAGATTAAGGTTTGAGCAATATACTCTACTTCAGATCACTGACTTTTACTAATTTCTGTTCGATAGTTTAACGAAATAATCTCTACTAATTTTAAAAATTTGAATTAACAATGACTGATTTCGGGTTTATTTACTTCATTTACGATTTTCTGACTAAGAAAACCAAAATTGGCAAAACCTCTAAACATCCAGCTTATCGTTTAAAAGAATTACAAACAGGAAACGGGACAAAGTTAGAATTGCTTCATTTTTATGAAAGCGATCAAATGTCTAAGGAAGAATCAAATTTACATGACAAATACGCACAATACAGAACTATAGGAGAATGGTTTGAGTTACCCTTACCTCTTTTATTAGAAATAACTCATTCAACATCAGTCAATCAAAATAGCTCATTGGCTGTAACTGACAATAATTCTATAAACTATAAACCGCAATCTTCTAATAGATTTGCTCATTTACCTCAAGAAGTACAAAATATAATTTTCCAAAATGCCTCTAGTACTATTACAGTTCAAGTAAAGGGGAATAGTAAAGGCAAAAGATACAAGTGCTACGATTCACATGGTAGATGTATTGGCAGAATAAAAGGTAGTCCAGGTTCTATGTATTGGCAACCTGATGTCGGGCAATATGATAAACATCATTCAAAAAAAGTAGATTCTTTAGACATTGCTAAAGGTATTGGTTTTTCTGTTATTAAATCGTTTTTTTAGAAAAATTTTAAATTTTAATAGGTATCAAACAAATGTTTTTTGAAATCGCTAAATTTGCAATGGATGTATCGGGATTAAGTACACAACAAAAAGTTGCTGAATGGGCAAATGCAAATAGAATTAATCCTTTTGATATGGGAGCAAAAAATTATCAACGTTGTTTGTGGGATTTAAAACTAGGTGGTAAATATCACGAACTTGAATACAACGAAGATGGAAGTCTTAAATATCAATAAATATCTACAGAAACAAGGAAATATGAACACAGCTAGTATTAGTTACGAACTACATATACTAAAAACAGTAATAAACAATCATTTAGATCGCACTCTACACATTGATTAACACCGTACTCTAAAATCTCAAGTTTATAATTTTCGTTTTCGACAGCCATAAACAAACTTAAAACAAATCACTTACTTACATGTAAATAATTCCCATTTCTAGTAAAACTATACCAAACACAGAACAATTCTTTGCTTTCTTCTCCTACAACCCCCAACACAAAACAAAGAAACCCTTCGCGCCTCTGCGTCTTTGCGCGAGACAAAAAAAATCCCCCTAGAAAACTAAGAGGATTCAAAAATAACTTAAGCTATTTTAAGCAGCAACCAATTCCTTCTCAGTCTTAGACAACTCATTCAACAACGCGCTAACATTAGCCTTCGCATCGCCAAATAACATTTGGTTGTTATCCATGTAGAATAAGGGATTATCTACCCCCGCATAACCAATACCGAGACTACGCTTCATTACCACCACGTTGTTTGCATTCCAGACTTCCATTACGGGCATACCTGCAATGGGGCTAGTAGGATCGTCTAGTGCGCTGGGGTTAACGGTGTCGTTGGCACCAATGACGAGAACTACGTCGGTGTCGGAGAGATCGTCGTTGATTTCGTCCATCTCTAACACGATGTCGTAGGGTACGTTAGCTTCAGCTAGTAGTACATTCATGTGTCCAGGCATTCTACCTGCTACGGGGTGGATGCCGAAGCGGACATCTTTACCGCGCTTGCGGAGAATTTTAGTAATGTCGGAAACAGAGTGTTGTGCTTGAGCAACCGCCATTCCGTAACCAGGTACAATTACTACGCTTTTAGCATCATCGAGCAATTCTGCAACTTCTTCAACGTTAGTTGCGGTAGCTTCTCCCATAGGCTTAGCTTCGCCAGTGGGTGCAGCAGCACCAGAACCTTCACCAAAACCGCCTAAGATAACGCTGATAAAGGAACGGTTCATCGCTTCACACATAATGTAGCTAAGGATCGCCCCACTACTTCCTACCAACGCACCAGTAACAATAAGTACGTCATTGGAAAGCATGAACCCAGCAGCAGCAGCAGCCCACCCTGAGTAGCTATTGAGCATGGAGATAACGACGGGCATATCTGCGCCACCAATACCCATTACGAGGAGGAATCCGAGAATGCAGGCTAATCCAGTCATAATGAGCAAGGGCTGTAAACCATTTTCTGTTCCCATGAACTGAAAGCCGAGAACTACCGAACCAACTAGTAAAGCGATGTTGATTAGGTGGCGGGCGGGTAACATAAGAGGCTTACTACCGAAAGAACCGTTCAACTTACCAAATGCTACTACCGAACCAGCAAAGGTAACTGCACCGATAAAGATACCAATGAAGATTTCTAGTTCGTGGATCGTAGCTTCAACACCTGTTAAACCGTTTTCAGGCTGGAGATAGGTAGCTAAACCCACCAATACCGCAGCTAAACCTACAAAACTGTGTAAGATTGCTACAAGTTCGGGCATAGCAGTCATAGCTACTCTAGCAGCCAAAATTGAGCCGATAATCGCCCCAGGAACGATCGCAGCAATTAAAACACCGTAACCATTTACCTGGGCGCTAAGGGCAGTAGCAATAAAGGCGATCGCCATACCGATAATTCCGAATAAATTACCCTGACGGGCGGTTTCCTGGTTAGATAGTCCCCCCAGGCTGAGGATAAACAAGGCACTGGCTGCAATATATGCAACCGCCACAAGATTATTTGTCATATTGATGATGTAATTATTTCCGTGATGATTAACTGTAAAGAAGTTCCATAGAACTTCCCCACATGGACATGGTAAAAATGTATCGATTATTTCTGGAACATTTTCAACATCCGTTGAGTAACCAAAAAGCCTCCAGAGATGTTGATTGTTCCTACCAAAATTGCGATCGCGCCAAGGATTACAGAAGGTGAAGTGATTTCTCCAGATATCTGCAACATACCGCCCAAGATAATGATCCCGCTGATGGCGTTAGTCACACTCATTAAAGGAGTATGCAAGGCAGGGGAAACGTTCCAAATTACTTGATAGCCCACAAAGCAAGCCAGTACGAAAACGGTGAAGTGAGATAAGAAGGAAGTAGGCGCACCAATACCTACACCTAACAAGGCTAAACCAGCTAAAATGAGCCATAATGCTCCTTTACCAGATTTTTCTTCTTCCTTAACTTCCGCAGTCTTAACTACAGCTTTGGGTTTGGGAGGGGGTGTAGGAGAGGGATTTTCTATTTTTGGTGGAGGCCAAGTTACTTTACCTTCATGAATAATTAACGCACCGCGAACAACTTGGTCTTCGTAGTCTACTTTATATTCTTCTGCCCCCCCCATGTCTTTGAGTAAGTGCCAGAGATTTGTTCCGTATAGTTGGCTAGACTGGGCTGCCATACGACTGGGTAAATCAGTCAAACCAATAATGGTTACGCCGTCATATTTATAAACTTCGTTGGGTCTAGTTACTTCACAATTCCCGCCTTGTTCCGCAGCTAAATCAACCACTACCGAACCTTCTTTCATCATCTCTACCATATCGGTAAGAATTAGTTTTGGTGCTGGTCTTCCTGGAATTAATGCCGTAGTAATAATAATATCAACTTCTTTAGCTTGCTCTCTAAATAATGCCATCTCGGCATCGATAAATTCTTTACTCATGGTTTTGGCATAACCACCAGCGCCAGTACCATCTTCTTCAAACTCTAGTTCGAGGAATTCTGCACCGAGACTTTCTACCTGTTCTTTAACTACAGGACGAGTATCAAAAGCCCTTACCACTGCACCAAGACTTCTGGCTGCACCAATAGCGGCTAAACCCGCTACCCCAGCACCAATTACCATTACCTTAGCAGGAGGTACTTTACCTGCTGCGGTGATTTGTCCTGTAAAGAAACGACCAAAGTTGTTGGCTGCTTCAATCACTGCCCGATAGCCCGCGATGTTTGCCATCGAAGAGAGGGCATCCATCTTCTGGGCGCGACTAATTCGAGGTACCGCGTCCATTGCTAAGACGGTTGCACGGCGATCTGCTAACTTGTTTAATAGCGCTTCGTTTTGTGCAGGCCAAATAAAGCTTATTATGGTCTTATCATGGGGCATCTCTACGATTTCCGAGTCTTGTGGCGCACGTACCTTAAGAATAATATCGGCTTTCGACCACAATGAGACAGCATCAGGGACAATCTTACAGTCTGCTTCCTGATATGATTTGTCTGTAAAGTTAGCTGCGGCACCAGCATTGCTTTCTACCAAGATTTCAAATCCTAATTTTTGCAGCTTTTTAACTGTATTAGGAGTGGCAGCTACACGACATTCATTAGGATAGATTTCTCTGGGGATACCAATTTTACGTGGTTGTTCTCGGCGTTCTTCTGGCTGTTGGCTATCCTGCGCCTGTCTATCGGCGGTTGCAGTCATAGATTCTCCTTATAGGGTGGACTTGGAAGATAAAAACTAAAAAATCTCCGTCAGCAATAGTAATAAATACTGATTGGAGTTATTTTGTAGCACTATTTTATTGATTATGAGTATGAGTTCTGGATGACATCCTAAAACGATCCCCTCAATCCATCGGCAATTTGTAACTTGTCTTAAGATTTGTCGGGGATATGTAGGTGATCTGTTTGCAAGTCTTTACAAAGTTTTAGGGAATGATATTGATTGTGTTGGGGGAGATTTTTTAATGAGTTATGAGCTATTTTTGAAAATGTCTTTACTTATTACAATTGCGAGCATGCCACATTATTATATCTATCTCGAACTTCAATATGACTTACGAACTATTAGCTTTGGCTTATGGCGATAAGGTTATGAACCTGTCAGTTTTACCAGAAAAATTGAGATCGCGATACGAATAAAACAAACATGCACCTGATTTCGAGTTAGTAACGGAAAAAAACTAATCTTAACTGATTTCCAATTTACTATTCATCAAAATATGAAGTCTTATGTGTTATTAGAATCTCAAGACATTGCTCAAAGTTTTCCTCAATATCCAAAAATTAAAAAATGCGATCGCAGATTAGAAGTTAGTAGCGATGACGATAGTCGGATGGAATATTTTAACGATTATGTATTCATTCTGGAATTAATCGAACAACTGGGTATAGTTTTTCTCTATGAACCTCAAACTGGAAGAATTTGTTGATTTTTCAATAATCTATTTTCAGGACAGCAAAATAGAGATAATAAATATAAAGGATAGATCGTGAAAATTGGGATTGTTGGCTTGGGATTAATTGGTGGCTCTTTAGGCATAGATTTGAGATCGCAAGGACATCACATTATCGGCATATCTCGTAAGGAAGATACTTGTGAGATTGCTTTAAAGAAAGGTATTGCTGATCAGGCTGGTTTAGAGTTTAGTTTGCTGGCAGATGTAGAGCTAGTTTTCATTTGTACGCCTATTGGCGCAATCTCATCAACGCTTAAGCAAGTTATTACCCATCTTGATCCTCAAACTATTATTACTGATGTGGGTTCAGTTAAATATCCCATTGTTAAATCTTGTAATCCACTGTGGCAAAACTTCATTGGCGGTCATCCGATGGCGGGGACGGCAGAGAGTGGTGTTGAAGCAGCTTTATCTGATTTATTTACGGGTGCGGCTTATGTCTTTACGCCTACGGAACATAATAAACCCGAAGATGTTGAGAAGTTAAAAGCGATCGCTCTAGAATTAAATGCTATTCCTTATATCTGCGATGCTCAAGTTCACGATCGCGCCGTTAGCTTAATTTCCCATTTACCCGTGATGGTTAGTGCTAGTCTAATTCAAGCCTGCCTTCAAGAAGCTCCAAATACTTTGGAATTGGCACAAATTCTAGCTAGTTCAGGTTTTCGAGATACAAGTCGCGTTGGTGGAGGAAATCCAGAGTTGGGAGTAATGATGGCAAAATATAATCGGGAAGAATTATTGCGCTCACTTTATAGTTATCGAGATAATTTAGATGGAATTATCAATCTGATTGAAGAGGAAAAATGGCAAGATTTATCAGCAATTTTACAGAGTAATGGGGAAGCTAGACCAAAGTTTTTGAATTAATAATTAAATTGGTTAAGTTTGGCATTGCTGAATTGTAGTGTATTAGAAATTAAACATAGAGTAGTCAAAATTTTT
>JBCDEP010000001.1:0-137698 GCA_039179675.1 Cyanobacteria bacterium P01_G01_bin.67 | reverse complement strand
TGGCGAATGTACTGCTGTTGATTACGATAGTAAAGTTTCTGCCACTTGTCGGTATCAAAAGAGTGGTTTTTCAACGCTTCTGTTTGATTCATTACCACTGATCAGTATTTACCTAATTTTACAGTGGGAAGGGAGTAAGCTGTTGCTTTAAGATTTCTACTTGATGCATATTAGGATGCTTTTGATAAGCATCTACCAGCAGTTTTACAGAAATCAAAGGTTGCCTTGCCTTCTTGGACTGTGACATTATTCACCTCTATGAGTGTATATAAAATATTTCAAATTTAAGACAATTTTTTGTAACTTTAGCTCTCTCTATTAGCAAAGTAAGCACCAGTGGCGATAGTAATGTGAAACACTGGTCAATAAAATTGTCATCATGCTTCTTCTCGATCAATACTGATTAATACACATAACTTAACAAATATGTCTAGACATTTTATAGTTTTTTAATAAAAATCTGAGATTGTTACATTGAGTAATGAAATTCTCAGGTTATTTAAACAAAAGTTGCTCCCCAAGATTTAAAATTGCTTTCCTTCAAGGGATTGAGGTCATGGTAATTTCTTGCTAAAGCTTGATTATCATGAGAGGCTAATTCTTTTGAAAGGTTTTTATGAGGAGAAAAGGCGATCGCTTTACTTCCTCAATTAAGCTTCATTCGCAACTATAACGAAGTGAACGCAAGCTGAATTGATAGAATAAAACCATTGTCATTGCTGGCTTTAATTTATGAAAATCTCTGTCATTGGCATTGGTAAGGTAGGTTCAACTGTCAGCTTTGTACTTGCCAAAGACGGTTTAGCTTCAGAACTAGTTCTCTACAACCGTACCAGAGAGATTGCTCACGCTGAAGCGATCGATATTCAACAAGCAATAGCACTTACTCCCCATCGGCTTATGGTTCGAGATGGAGAGATAGAAGATACTGCCGAATCTGACATTATCGTAATTGCGGTTAGTGTTCCCATGACCAAGGAGATGACCAGTCGTGGTGAACTTCTCTGTGGCAATACTCAGATTATACAGTCTTTGATTCCTTCTCTGATCCAATATAGCCCTGAAGCCATCTTTATTAATGTCAGTAATCCTGTTGATGCCTTAACCTATGAGATTTGGCAAATTGCCAATCAATATTCTAGACAGACCAATTGGCAACGAGTAATTGGAACTGGCACTTTAATCGATTCGGCACGATTTCGCGACCTTCTAGCCACTCAACTAGGTATTCATCCTGCCGATATCAATGCTTATATTCTAGGAGAACACGGAGAAGGTCAGTTTGCGGCACTCAGTTCTGCCACGTGTGGTGGTGAATTTATTGATGCTAACCCTTCACGGCAACAGATGGTCCAAGATGCTAAACGGTCTGCATGGACAATCTTTCAAGCCAAAGGCTACACTAATTACACCGTATCTTTAGCAGTAGAACTGATTATTCGTAGTATTGTCGAGGACTTACGATATACTCTACCCGTATCCGTTTTGATCGATGGTTACTGCGATGTTTACAACTGCTGTCTGAGTGTTCCTTGCGTTATTGGTCGGCAGGGTATTCATCGTCGCCTCAAAACTCAGCTTAACGAACAAGAAACTTTGGCATTTCAGAATTGCGCTCGTACCATTCAACAACAGATCCAATTTTGTCAAGCACAAATATCTCTTACATAGCGCTACTTGATCTTTGATTCAATTTGAATTATCTAGATAATAATCTTTATCTGCTTTAACTTTTTTGGCATGCAATTAAAAAAACTGTATCGGTTAAATCAACGACAAAAAACAAACAAATTACCCGATGCTCCTCGTCCGATTATCATGTCTTGATCTAAGTAAGAAGTTATCCATAAAGCTTCATTTTCAAATTTCACGGAATAGTTTACTGTAGCAACTTCAATTCTATTGATTAAACGGCGATCGCAAAATTGCAACATAATCTTTTTCACAACTAGATTTGCCTTAGTTGCTTATGCAGCATTGTACTTTTAAGATGAAAATCTCGACATAATTTTACCAGTGAAAAAATAACTAAAGCGATCGCTGAATAAAAAACCCAGTCACCATCTAAGCAACTGGGATTCAATGTTAGTTAATCAATCCAGATGAATATTGATTCGTTACCCTGAAAAAACTATGTAGTAGCTTCAGCTTTGGGTAAAATCACTTTCACTTTTGACTAACCAAAATTCAGATTTGCATAAAAAAATAAACTAATCGTATCTAGTAAATGTAAGCAAAACACAGTGAAATCACTGAGCGGTCAACAGCGCGAACTAAATTCGCGCTTACGCCCACCAATTTTGATTTTAACTAGATACAAAACCATGAAAAAATCTAATTTAGCTCTTCTAACTGCTGTTATCGCCTTTGCTCCTCTAGCTGCTTTCGCTCAGGATTCCTCGACTAGCATTCAACACAACACTAACTCCGCTGCTGCTGTCGGTACTGCAAACTTTATCGACCAAGATGCAACTCAAACTAACATTCAACAACAATTGGACATAGGGGGCTACGGTTATACTACTCCTGAGGCTCAAACTTCGGCACAAATCAATGCTAACGAAGCCGCTGCTATCGGTAACTACAACGTAATTGATCAAGATGCGACTCAAACTAACATTCAAGACCAAGTTGACCTAAATCATTACCTTCCCCAAAGTTACGGTTATTAAACTACTTAACTTCTTGCTCTGATTGCTTTTAGACATAATTAAGTAAGTCCTGGTTGATTGCAACCAAGACTTTTTTTTTGCTGTAACCGTAGATAGCGATCGTGAGAAATGTATCATTCTAAATAAATGGTTTATGCACTCATCTTTTATTGTTTGGGTATTGATTGGGTCACTTGTCGTCGCCAATAAATCATCTCCCTTGCTGTATGGCGATCACCTTTCTTACAGATCAAACTAAGTTACCTGTCTAAACTTCGTTATCATTTTTTTATCGGTAAACAGCTAATAGCCTTTTGTTTGCTGATAAAGGGCTTGCCCGCATGTAATGTTAAATGATCAATGAGAACTGCCAACCATGAGTCAAACGATGATTAAATTTGATGATATCCAGCTCGAAACCCCAACCATTGAGAAGGTGACAGCAGAATATGCTCAAATTAACCAAGCTTTGGATCTAGCTGCCAATATTGAAGATAAACAGGCAGCTTTGCAGCAATGGGAAGACTTACGCCGTCGTTTAAATAGTTGGTCGGCATTCACATCACTTCATTTTAGTCAGGATACTGCTAATGAAGCTTATCAAGAGGCTCAATCCTATAGTGATGAACTACAGCCTAAGTTAACTGCATTAGCCGTAGCGATGAAACAACGATTACTAAATGACCCTGATCGTCCTGAGTTAGAATCGATTTTAGGGCGACAGGCTTTTGATTTATGGTCAGCAGACGTGACTACTTTTGAACCTGCGATCGAATCTGACTTGGTTCAAGAGTCGAAATTGATTAATCAATATATTCAGCTATTAGCCACAGCAAAAATTGAATTCCAGGGAAAAACGGTAAATCTATCGAAAATTCGGAAATTTACACAAGATAGCGATCGCCAAGTTCGCCATGATGCAGAACAGGCAAAATGGCATTTTTTTAGCCAACATCAATCTCAGCTAGACAGTCTTTACGATCAATTAGTTAAGTTGCGTCATCAAATGGCTCGTAAGCTTGGTTACGACAACTATATTGGCTTAGGGTACAAGCGGATGCAACGCATTGACTACAATGAACAGGATGTGGCTAATTATCGTCAAGAGGTCGTCGCTCAAGTTGTTCCTCTAGCGCAAAAAATTATTGCCCAAAAAGCAAGCAAACTTAATTTAGAGCAAGTTAAGTTCTGGGATGAGTCGGTCTATGATCTTCAGGGAAATCCAGAACCTCAGGGCGATTACGATTGGATGATTGAGCAAGCTCAAGGGATGTTTGATAATATGCATCCAGAATTGGGGAACTTCTTTTCTCTGATGGTTGCGGGTAATTTTCTCGATCTTAAGACTCGTGCTAATAAAGCGGGAGGGGGTTTTTGCACAGGCTTCCCTACTGAAGGAATGCCCTATATTTTTGCCAACTTTAACGGCACCAAAGGGGATGTGGAAGTATTTACCCATGAAATGGGACATGCTTTTCAGGGATGGCAAAGCAGGGCGTTACCTTTACTTGACTATCTTTGGCCTACCTTAGAATCGTGTGAAATTCACTCCATGAGTTTAGAGTTTTTAACCTGGTCACAGATGGAGAAGTTTTTCGCTGAAGATGCTTCTCGCTTTCGTGAAATTCATCTGGCAGAATCAATCTTATTTCTCCCCTATGGTTGTGCTGTCGATCATTTTCAGCATTTAGTTTATGCTAATCCCACTGCAACTCCTCAAGAAAGAAATCAGATGTGGCAAGAAATGGAAGAACTATATCTACCCTGGCGAGATTATAGTGATTTATCATATCTATTGCAGGGTGGCTTATGGCAAGAGAAGCAACACATCTACTGCATGCCTTTCTATTATATTGATTACACTTTAGCTCTCTGCTGTGCCATGCAGTTTTGGATTAAAGCCGAATCAAATTATGAATTGGCTCTGGAAGAGTACATTGCTTTGTGCCAGCGGGGTGGTAATGCACCTTTTAGAAGTCTAACCGAATCAGCGAACTTGGTTTCTCCTTTTACATCTGGTTCTCTCCAAGTTGTAGTTTCCAAAGCCCAAGATTTTCTAGGAATATAGCGATAAAAATTATCGTCCAGCAACATCAAACTGCACTATGTTAATTATTTCAGGCTAATTCACATTAAGCGTTAAATATAATTATGGACGATGCTCAATTCACTCCCCAAGCAACTAAGGATGGTTCGTACACTTTCTACTCTGAAGAATTTCAGGAAAATTTTCACTCTTCATTTGGTGCTAAACAAGAAGCAGAGGTGAGATACATTGAACCCTGCCTAATTAAGCAACTAGCTGCAAAAAAATCTAGCATTCATATCTTGGATGTGTGTTATGGCTTGGGTTATAACAGTGCTGCTGCTTTAGAAGCAATTTGGTCGGTGAACCCTAAATGCAAAGTAGAATTAATTGCTTTAGAAATAGCTGTAAATATCCCTCTTCAAGCGATCGCCCATAATCTATTAAGTCAGTGGCAGTTTCCAATTCCCGATCTACTAGCTGAATTATCAAATAAATCTGTAGTTAGAACAGAATATTTAGAAGCCAGATTACTATTAGGTGATGCGAGGCAAACAATTAAATCAGTAATTAGGGATAATTGGCAAGCTGACGCGATTTTCCTTGATCCTTTTTCGCCGCCTAAATGCCCTCAATTGTGGACAGTTGAATTCATTCATCTCCTAGCCCAATGCTTGTTGTCTCAGGGGAAATTAGCAACCTATTCCTGTTCAGCCGCAGTTCGTACGGCATTATCTACTTCGGGGTTAATATTTGGCTCGATTATTGGGGCTGGTCGCAAGTCTCCAGGGACGATAGCTAGTTTGGGGTATAAAAATTTACCACCATTGTCGGCAAAAGAGCTGGAACACCTACAAACCCGCGCGGCAATTCCCTATCGCGATTGTACTTTGCAAGCTACACCTGAAGAAATTATCCAAAATCGAAGACAAGAACAACTGAGCAGCAATTTAGAGTCTACTTCTCAGTGGCGCAAACGCTGGTCAAAGTTACCAATTTAGCTAAGCAATCACCGTAAATTTAATTAAGTATGATTTTTTATCTTTAAATAAACTAGTAAAATTGAGCTTAAACTCCGTATTATGCCCGATCTCAAACAAAAAATTAACATTCATAATATGTACTAATGACAATTTTAAAAAACTTTGTATCAAATTTGTCGTTTAACTATAAGATCCAAGCTAGTCTGGGATCGAAGGCTATGGAATCTGAATCCTACTTCTCTAACCTTTTGTGATATTGAGTTGAGGCGACATCAGTTTTTAGCTATTTATATATATAAAAAATTTTCATTCTTCGAGAAAATAATGAAAGAAGTTGGCAAATATCCACTGGTTACTCAGATAGGTTCTTTAGTGAACGATTACTCTAGTTTGACGACTGCTAAAATCTTGATTGTTGATGAAAATCCTCTAAGTCGGATGACAGCGTTTGATCTGCTGTCTCTCGATGGTTATGAGGTAATTGAATTAGATAGCTTATCTCATTTTATTGAAGATGTCATAGAGCAACAGCCAGATTTGGTTTTGCTAGATGCAATGTTGCCAGAGGTGGACAGTTTCAGCCTCTGCCGTCAACTTAAAGAAAATTACCTAACTGCGAGTATCCCAATTGTGTTTACTACGCTGATCGACAGTAGAGAAGACCGAATTAGGGCAATGGAAGCTGGTGGTAGTGATCTTCTCGTTAAGCCATTGAATCGTGGCGAACTATCAACCAGAGTAAAATCTTTAATTCATCAAAAACGCCTTAATCACGGACTCAGTCAAACAGAACAGGTCCTCTTCACTATTGCTAAAGCCGTCGACAGCCGTTCCGTTACCAAAGGAGGTAGTATTCGAGTTGCGTCTTTAGTTAGGTCTTTTGGTCAATACCTTGATTTAAGTGCCGATGAAATTGGCGATCTGGCTTTTGCGGCACATCTCCATGACATTGGAACAATTGCCATTCCTGATGCCGTTATGCTGAAGGCTGGTGAGTTGACTGCTGAAGAAAGGGAATTAATTAGACAGCATGTTTTGATTGGGGAAGAGATTTGTCAACCATTACGTAATCGTAGCGGAGTGTTACCTATTATTCGTAATCATCATGAACGATGGGATGGTACTGGTTATCCTGATGGCTTGGCTGGAGCGAGAATTCCCTACTTGGCTCAGATATTTCAAGTAATTGATATTTATGATGCCCTCACCAGCGATCGACCTCATAAAAAAGCCTATAGCCCTAGTGAAGCATTGCAAATTATGATTGATGAAACTGAAAGAGGGTGGCGTAATCCTGAGCTAATTGAGCAGTTTACAATCTTCATCCGCTCTCAAGAGCAGTAAAGTAAGCACTTGCTCGCGCATCATAGCTTGGGTAAAAGTCCTTGGTTGCTAGGCATTCACTTCTGATCCTGAATATATAGAATTCAGCTCTCATACTAAAATACGTAGGTCAAGCTTTTGTACTATTAGTCACAGAAATTGGTTAAAAGATACTCTATGGCAGATAATAGAAAGTGGGGAATCAAATTCAATATCAAAAATATCCATAAGCTATGGCTAAGACTAAGCGCAAAACCTTTTTATTAGATTTTGAAAAACCTCTTTGTGAGCTAGAGTCTAGAATCGAGCAAATAAAAAATTTAGCCGAGGAAAATCAAGTAGATGTTTCTGTCGAAATATCTCAATTAGAAGCTAGAGCAAGTCAGCTAAGGCAGGAAATATTTAGCACCCTTACTCCTGCTCAAAGACTACAGTTGGCTCGTCATCCCCGTCGCCCTAGTACTTTAGATTATATTCAAGCTGTAAGTGATGAATGGCTAGAACTTCATGGCGATCGCGGGGGCTATGACGACCCTGCTTTGGTAGGGGGAGTCGCTCGGATTGATGGTCGTCCTGTAGTTGTCGTGGGACATCAAAAAGGGCGAGATACCAAGGACAATGTAGCGCGTAACTTTGGCATGGCTTTTCCCAGTGGTTACCGCAAAGCTTTAAGATTAATGCAGCATGCTAATAAGTTTGGGATGCCGATTTTAACCTTCATCGATACTCCTGGAGCCTGGTCTGGCGTTGAGGCTGAAAAACTGGGTCAAGGAGAGGCGATCGCTTACAATCTAAGACAAATGTTCAGTTTTGAAGTGCCGATTGTTTGTACTGTAATCGGAGAAGGTGGTTCTGGTGGCGCCTTAGGCATAGGTGTTGCAGATCGCTTATTAATGCTTGAACATTCAGTATATACTGTAGCTAGCCCCGAAGCCTGTGCCGCAATCCTCTGGAAAGATGCACAAAAGTCTGCTCGTGCAGCAGCAGCTTTAAAGATCACTTCATGGGATTTAAAAGAATTAGGTTTGATCGATCAGATTATTCCTGAACCAAGTAGCGGCGCACATGCAAATCCAATGGAGGCAGCCGCTAGTTTAAAGGAAATTATTTGGCAAAATCTCGAACAACTGTGGCAGATGACCCCACAACAGAGAAAAGACTTACGCTATGAGAAGTTCCGTCATATGGGTCGTTTTGAAACAGTCTCTGGCTAGTAAATTGTTGTCCTAAAGCAGAGCAATTTCTTATTCGATAAGAGTTTCAGCAATTTTTTGTTTGGTTTACGGGAATATTTATCTCCAAACAGAAGAATATTGAGTGATGCTATAATGCTAATGCAATATTTTGTTACATTATTTCTAATGTAGCTTTGCAAAAAATGCGCTAGTTTGCTAAGACGCTGTGGATAGCAGAACATATAAACACAAAATCATTAACAGCAGTAAATAGATCACATTAAAGATTTGCAGCATTTTGTTTTTAGCATCTGTCAGTAGCGATAAATACTCGTATCTCTAAAACTACTGACGTCGCACACACTATCAGTAAGGAAACAAGTTAAAAATTGTTTTCTCAGATTAGTCTGCACTAGTGCCTTTTTATATTTATTGAGTTTGGCAAATCATACATAAATCACAATGAATCCACCCTCAAATCAACTACGAGCAATTGTGACAGGTGCAAGTAGTGGTATTGGAAAAGCTACTGCTTTAACATTCGCTCAATCAGGTATTGAGGTTGCTTTAGTAAGCCGTTCAGCAGAAAAACTCGAAGCTGTGGCTTCTGAAATACAGCTAAGGACTTCAACTAAGGTAAAGATTTATCCAATTGATTTAGCGATTATCAACCAAGTCAGCCAGCAAATTGCCGCTATATGTAGTTCATTTGGACCTGTTGATATTTTAGTTAATAACGCAGGAATGGGTTATACTAACGCTCTTGCTAAGACAACCTTAGATGACTGGCAAAAAGTGCTGGAGCTTAACTTGACCAGCGTTTTTCAATGTGTCCAAGGAGTTTTGCCTCAGATGCGCAGCCGCTCTTCGGGAACTATTATCAACGTAGCCTCAATTGCTGCATTTAATGCCTTTCCTGAATGGGGCGCTTATAGCGTTAGCAAAGCAGGATTGGTTGCCTTGGGTAAAACTTTATCAGTAGAAGAAAGAGGCAATGGAATTCGTACAGTAACTATTTCTCCTGGTTCTGTAAACACCCCTATCTGGGATACAGAGTCTGTACATGCAGATTTTAATAGAGAAGCAATGTTGACCGCTGAGATTGTTGCCCAGTCAATACTTCATACGGCTTTACTGCCTCCCCAGGCGGTAGTAGAAGAGATGATCGTCATGCCTAGTGGAGGGGCATTGTAGATAACGAGCATCAATAACAATAGCAGAGGATACCAGTACCACCATGCAGGGATAATCTGTGACTAAATTCAACAGCAAGAGAATAGAGTTTTACTCAAATTAACAAATTATGACAATAGTTTCTTCTAACGGTTCTAATCGTTCTGAATCTCTAAACAGTGGTTCTAATCCACTTAAATCCAGTTTGTTAGATCAAGTTGCTAGCAGACCAGACCGTAATACCCATAATGGGCAAGCTGCACAAATCAAAGCAACTTCTGAAGCTGCTAGAGAAAAAATGATGCAAGCAGTTCATACCATGCTGGAGTGTGTTGGCGAAGATCCAGAGCGAGAAGGACTGCTGAAGACCCCGAAAAGAGTCGCTGAAGCGATGCAGTATTTAACTAGTGGCTACAACCAGTCTCTTGACGATTTAGTTAACGGCGCCATTTTTGATGAAGGGCACAATGAGATGGTTTTAGTGAGAGACATCAATTTCTTTAGTCTTTGCGAACATCACATGCTTCCTTTTATGGGTAGAGCCCATGTTGCCTATATCCCTAATCAAAAGGTGGTTGGTTTAAGTAAATTGGCTCGCATCGTTGAAATGTATGCTCGTCGTTTACAAGTGCAGGAGCGCCTCACTCGCCAAATTGCTGAAGCGGTTCAAGAGATATTAGAGCCTCAGGGAGTTGCCGTAGTGATGGAAGCAACTCACATGTGTATGTCAATGCGTGGCGTACAAAAACCTGGTTCCTGGACTGTTACGAGTGCGATGATTGGTGTTTTTCAAGATGAGCAGAAGACTCGTGAGGAGTTTCTCAACTTAATTCGCCATCAACCTAATTTTGGTTAGTTGATTATGACAGAGGAGAAGTTGAAGCATCAATTAATTAATTTTCTCCAATTTTAAAACTAGTTTTGAACACGGTTAGCCCTTAGCCTTGCTAACCGTGTTTTTTTTGCTTATTTTTAGATCTTTATTTCTCTTGGCTGCAATAACACTTTTAATTAACAAAATTTACAAAAGGAAACTTCAAATTTAATTTGATGTGATGTACGTATAGTTGTAAAACAGCTGCTTACGCCAATTTTATAGAACTTTCAAACTTATAAAAATTTGTAGATTAATTATAATGCTTTAACAACAAACAAAACCTATAAAATAGATCTAAATCATCAGAATACGATTAAATTACAAGCTGTTACCTTGACCAAAATTTAATTAATCTGCCAACTAAGCAACTGGCACTTTTCACGTTTCAACACGTCTAACTATTTGTTAGTTTAATTTATAATTAGTCTTTGAGCATTGGTTAAATGAAGATTAAACAAATAACTGTTGACATTAAATTAGAAATCTTCTATTTTGCTGATTACATTCCCTAAAACACCTTAGAAAAACAATTTCACTCGTACCTTCTAAATATTAAATTAAACTAATCATGCTGTATCACAAATTATTCTTCAAACCTCTTCTAGCTATTTTTACCGTAGCCTCCTGTACTCTAGGTGGAATTCATTCTGTTGCGGTAGCACAAGGTGGCTCGGGGCTAGTTATTTTTGGTGACCGAGACGTAGATATTCTGAGTTATTTTCTGGATTTTGGGGGCATCGCTGATAATCGAGATCGCTATCGCTTGAGAATTCCTAAAAAGAAATTAGTCAATGGGGCAACTCAGTTTGTTATTTCTTATCCTGACTATTTTGATGGGAAGTTTGATACCAGTAAAATAGAAGTTAGACCAAACGGGAAGAAAGATCAATCATTACCATTAAAAAATGTGGTTTGGGATGAGGAAAATCGTTTTGTTCAGATAGATTTGGCTGAACCTCTAAAAGACCCCAAAAAGATTGAGCTGGTTTTTTCTGGGGTCAGAAATCCTGATGTTGGAACTTACTATTTCTATGCTCAGGTTGTTCCTGCAATTAACACGCCTATTCCCGAAAGAGTGGGGGCATGGGTAATTAGTATCAATCCATAGACTTTAGTCATAATAAGCATTTTTAGTGCTGATGCGACTTTATTTTGGCAATCTTATTGTATAATTTTAGATTGTGAGTTTTTGCATAGTAGATCAAATTTAGTTTATTGAGGAAATAACCCATGACTCAGCGTACTTTGGGCGGAACAAACCGCAAACAAAAAAGAAAGTCTGGCTTCCGTGCCCGCATGCGTACCAGTAATGGCAAAAGAGTGATTCAATCTCGTCGCAAGAAAGGTCGTCATCGCCTATCAGTTTAAACAAAGTTACTGAATAGTGGGATTGCCGAAAGCCCATAGGCTAAAAAATCGAGAAGATTATAGGACTGTTTACGAACAGGGACTCCGTTGTTACAGTCCTCATTTGACCCTGGTTGCTCTTTATTCGGGTAATAAGCAAGATCGAGAACTCATTCCAGAGACAAAATTTGGCATATCCATTAGTAAAAAAGTAAGTAAGAAAGCGGTGGTTCGCAATCGAATCAAGAGGCAGATAAAAAGTGCGGTTACATTTAGTTTATCGATGGTGCCTCCTGGTTGGAAAATAGTAATTGTGGTCAAGCCCAAGGCAATTAAATGCAAATATGAACATTTTTTGCGAGAATTAGAAGAGTTGTTAAAACAAGCAAAAATAATCAATGGGTATTAAAGAAGAAGTTTATTACGAGGGCGGTCCCCACATAGGGGATTTAATTTTTAATATATTATTAGCGTTTACGGTTATCTGTATCCCTTTAACAGTTGGTGCGATCGTGAGAGCTTTATGGCTACGGTACCGCATAACAGACCGACGTATTTGTGTGATCGGTGGCTGGAGAGGAACACAGCGAACTGATATTATTTACTCTGAAGTCATTAAAGTTGTAAAAGTCCCTAGAGGAGTTGGTCTTTGGGGAGATTTAGTCATTACTCTTCGCGATAAAAGCCGTCTGGAAATGCGCGCTGTTCCTCAGTTCCGAGAGATTTACGATTACATTTCTGAAAAAGCAGCTGACAAAACTGGTAGACCCCTAGAAGCTATCAGAGCTAATTAGGTATTAAGGTGCGGTTTAGATCGGCTTTCCTGAAACTTGATCGATTAGACTGGATTCAAAATTAAAATTATTTCGTAAATGCTGGACAGATTATAAAATGGATTTTGGTATCGGCTTCCTTTCAAACAACATCATGCTTCCAATCCTAGATTTTTTCTATGGACTGGTACCGAGCTATGGTTTTGCAATTATCGCTCTCACAATCGTGATTCGCTTGGCGGTGGTTCCTCTGAGTGCGGGACAGATTCGCAACATGCGCAAGATGAAAATTGTCCAACCATTGATGAAGGAGAGACAAGAACAAATCAAGCAACAGTATAAGAATGACCCTGAAAAGCAGCGAGAAGAACAAGCAAAAGTAATGCAAGAATTTGGCAATCCTTTAGCTGGATGCCTGCCTCTGGTGTTACAGATGCCAATCCTGTTTGCTTTATTTGCGACTTTGAGAGGTTCACCTTTTACCAATACTCCATATGATATCAACGTTCAGATTTTCCCTCAGGAGCAGATCGAGCGTGTGGCTCCTCAGCCTTTCGCCACTAAACCCAAAAATATTTATGTTGAAGACGGAGTCCATGAAAAGATTGCCGCAATGTTACCAGGGGGGAGTAAGCTGGCAGTCGGAGAAACTGCAAAAGTAGAACTACAAACTCCAGAAGGTAAATCTTTAGATAAACTTTTGGCTGAGTATTCCGAGCGCAATATCAAGCCTACTTTAGAGGTTACCAAAGGTTCTGAAAGATTAACAATCAATGACGATGGAAGCATAACGGCGCTGGAACCTGGAGATGCAACTGTTCAAGTTACAGTACCAGGTATTGCCGCAAATACAGGGTTTTTGTTCATTGAGAAATTAGGTCGAGTCGGGGTCACTGACGAGAATGGCAATATTAACTTTGATATTCTCGCAATGGTGCTAATGTTCGGGGTTGGAATTTATGTCAACCAGCAGATGAGTGGAGCTCAAAATTCCAGTGCTGGGGGAGATCAACAACAGACAATCAATAAAATTACCCCCTTATTATTTAGTGGGATGTTTTTATTCTTTCCCCTGCCTGCTGGTGTCTTGATGTATATTGTGGTAGCCAATTTCTTTCAAACAGGTCAGACTTGGTTTTTGATGAGAGAACCTTTGCCAGAGAATTTGCAAAAGATTCTTGATGAACAAGAAAAGGCGGAAGCTGCAACTAACCGAGAAGCTCTGCCATTTGAGCGTAAAAAATCCAAGAAGAAAGAAAAAACTTCAGGTTAATAACCATCAACTATTGTGGAAAGTCAAATTAGTTCGGGAAAAGAATGGTTACAGCAGCTATTAGCTCTCATGGGTTTAGCTGCTGAGGTGAACACGGAGGGGTTTGAAACACTTGAAGTAAATTCAGACTCTAGCTGGCTCAATATTGAAAGTAGCAATTTGACTCCAGAGCAGAAGCTATTGCTAATTGGTGGGAAAGGTGAAAGCATTGATGCAGTCCAGTATCTTGTTAATACAATTCTTAACTTGAGCAGCGATCCCAATACACAAAGCTCTTTCATTGTTGAGCTTGATGGATATCGAGTAACCCGCAATCAGGAGCTAGCAACTTTGACCCAAGAAGCGATGGACAAAGTGAGAGCAACAGGACAAGAAGTAGAAATTTCAGGTTTGTCTTCAGCAGAGAGAAAACAAATTCATTTTTTGCTACAGAATGTGGAAAATATAGCTACAGAAAGTCGTGGTCAGGAGCCTGATAGAAAATTGATAGTATTACCTCGATAATTTTCGACGAACCCCTCGCAATCTCTGATACCAAGCTAAATCGCTTGATAAGGCATTACCAAAAGATAAATAATGGAAGCGATATATATTCCACACCTGCTTAAAGCTCCAAACCGAAAAGTTGAGATCATTGTCGATGATGCTATTTCGGGCTTAGATACTTTAGTCCCTGTTAAAGGGATAGTCAGATTGCGTCATGGCACCAACTTCTTAGAGGTAATTTCTCAAGCAGAAACTATTATTACTTTAGTATGCGATCGCTGTTTGCAACATTATAATCATCGACTGGCAATTGATACCTCAGAACTAATTTGGCTCGAATCTGAATTACAAAGTATTGAAGATCTGCCTCATGAACGAGAAGTTTCGCTGGAAGATTTGTCAGAAACTCTTCCCCCTGACGGACATTTCTCTCCTGAAGCATGGCTTTTCGAGCAGCTTTCCTTAGCTCTGCCTTTGAGAAAAGTTTGTGGAGAAAAGTGTCCAGGTGCAGTTCAAATATCCTCACATAATGATTCTCAGATCGATAGCAGATGGTCTTCTTTAGCAGCTCTCAAAGAGCAGTTGAACCATGATTAAAAGCTAAGAAAAGTAAGTATTTACTATTAACATCGTGAAGATATGCTATCACAATGGGATTGTTTTCTAAAGAATCTAGGGCAGTGGCATGGTTCGTTTACGCGATTCTCTCCTCAAGGAGAAGAAACTACTGATACTCCTACCCTAGTAACTCTTGAAGGACAAAATGACAACCAGCATGTACATCAGGTAGTGCGTTATCTTCCACCCAATGAACCATCACGAGATGTAGTTGTAGATTACGATTCACTCAACCGCAGTATTCTATTTTTTGAGAATGGAGCCTTTTCTCAGGGAAGCATGCAATGGTCTCCTTACAGCACTTTTGGCGGAGAGTTTGGCTTGATTGATAATGAATTTGGCGATGGTACTCGAAGGCTAAGGATGGTACAACTTTATAATAGTAGTTCTCAACTTGAAAAAATTGTTTTGATTAGAGAGCAATTGTCTCATAGTAATGTTCCTCAAAGACCAGCTCTAACCATAGAAAGTTTGCTAGGAGAATGGCAAGGAGAAGCCATAACCCTGTTTGCAGATTTAAGGAACCCCAGAAAGTTTTCCAGCAATTTACAAATTAAGCAACAGGATGAGCATCATCTCCAACAAAATCTATCTTTTGGGAATCGACGTATCAGTTCAACTGCTAGAATAGCAGGATCAAGATTGCTATTTGAAGCAAGTGATTTACCCATCCAAGTGATGCTATTACCTGACGGTGCATCTTGCAACTGCCCTCTACAAGTTAAGTCGGGTAATAACTTTGTCTTGGAAATGGGCTGGCTACTTCAACCAAATATTAGACAAAGAATTATACGTAGCTACAACGAAAAAGGTAACTGGGTGAGCTGCACCTTAGTAACCGAAAAGAAAGTGATTTACAAGTGATTTGAAATCAACTACATTTATTTAATTTAAAGAGTTGGATTAGTACTTTTTCGACCAAGCAGAAAGTAGTGAATCGTAAGTTAAATCTAGTCAAGGGTTAGAATGATCTGAATCCCGTCTTCACTTATGCCTATGTACATTAGAAAAAACAAGTAGATTGTTTTATCTAAAAAGTAGAGTAACTAATTATTGATGTACTTTAGTTCAGCTAATTGTTTATTAGTAGTGTGTAATTCTACCGTAACTTAAAATACCTTTTAGATGAATGTAAAATCTGATGTAATTTAAAATACATTTTTATCTGTTTTTAGACTGATAAAGACTCAATATCTTCCCAAATGCAGCTATGATTCAGCAATTATACGACTGAGGAATCATCGATTTACATTACAATTATTTACTGTTAGCTTTTACTTATTAAATATATTCTATTGTAATCAAATATTGATCGCCGTTAGGAAATACTTTGACCTAAATAAGCATATATTTTGTTGAATCTGGATAGGTATAGTCTATTTATTAATTATGATTGACCAAGCGAACATTCTGATAGTCGAAGATGAACTATTAATTGCTAAGATTACGGCGAAGAAGCTTAGTAAGATTGGTTATAACGTTTCAAAAATTGTTTCTTCAGGTCAAGCAGCCATAGAATTTGCTCATCAAGCGCAGCTAGATTTAATTTTGATGGACATTGCAATCAAAGGTGAAATCGATGGGATTGAAACAGCTGCTAGAATTAAATCCAGGCTAGATATACCAGTTATTTTTTTAACGGCTTATGCTAACGATGAAACTTTAGAAAGAGCTGCGCAAATAGGTTGTTATGGCTATCTAATCAAGCCATTTAGAGATAAAGAATTGCAGGCTACGGTTAAAATGGTATTGAGCAAGCATCAGGAACAAAAAGCAATTCAAGATGCTTTACAGTCAACAATTCATCAGTATTCAACTGAACAAGATGATATCTATAAAGATAATCTAACTAACTTACCTAATAAGCTTTTTTTACGAGACCTATTTGAGTATTTATCATCTTTGGCGCTTGGTGAAAATATTGCCGATAATTCAGCACAGAATATAAGTAAAGACAATTTAGAGTTTTCTGAATCGAAATTAGTAGTTATTTATAATATTTCTCTGGATAGATTTAAAAAATTCAGCAGCTTTTTAGATAAAGAGCAACAAAAGGCTTTAGTAAAAGAGATTGCGCAACGTTTGACAAATTGCGTTGATAATTCCAATGGTCATGGTGCAACCGTTTACTTGAATCCTGATAATTTTGTTATTTTACTGGCTTTGGAAGATCGCGCCACAGCAGCTCGATATGGTCAAACAATCTTAGATGACCTAAAAGAGAGTTTCCTCATCGGTGATCGAGAAATTTATCTCTCTCCCAGTATAGGAATTGCTTTTTGTCCATTTGATAGCACTGATATTGAGGAATTATTACAGCAGAGTGAAAAGGCAATTGAATATGCCATTGCCCAAGGAGGTAATCGTTGCCAAGCCTTTACATTTGCCTTTAACATCAAACGTTATCAAGCTTCTGATGATTTGAGGTTAGAGTCAGAATTGCATCATGCTTTAGAACGCAATGAGTTGGAATTGTATTATCAACCTAAAGTTGATCTTGTCAGCAATTTGATTGTTGGAGCAGAGGCTTTAGTGCGCTGGAATCATCCGAACTTGGGCAGGATCATGCCAGATAAATTCATTCCCTTGGCGGAGGAAAATGGTTTGATCAAGCCAATCGGCGAGTGGATTTTGGAGGATGCCTGTCGGCAGATGCAGAGATGGCATCTTGGAGGTTTAGATAATCTTAAGATTAGCGTAAACATATCTGGAGCCCAATTTAAACAATCAGATCTGTTTCATAAAATTACTCAAATTCTCTTTAAAACATCCCTAGAAGCTCAATACTTGGAATTAGAATTAACTGAAACCATTTTAGTGGAAAATATTAAGGTAAATGTACAAAAACTAAATTTGCTTAAAAAGCTCGGTGTTCAAATCGCCTTAGATGATTTTGGAACTGGTTATGCTTCTCTCGGATACTTACAGCAATTTCCGTTTAATATTCTGAAACTAGATTCTTGTTTTGTGCGTAATATCGATAACAATCAAGTTAGTGCGGTTATTGTCCAAAACACTATTGCCATGGCTAATCAACTAGGGTTACAAGTTGTTGCCGAAGGGGTAGAAACAGAAGCCGAACTGGATTTTTTGAAGAATGTTCAATGTGATATGGGACAAGGTTTTTTGTGGAGTCGTCCCTTGGAAGCAGGAGAATTTCAAAGATTGGCAATGAAGGAAATGGCTTTTAAAACTAACACTGTTTTTTAATCTGTAATATTTACATATCAATTTATTACCAGATTAAGCTATCAATCGATGAGTAATGAGCCTATATAACAAGTATCAGTTAATTGAAAAGATATCTAATGGTTCTAGATATAATCTTGATCGAGTAATTTCTCGTTTAGAGCAGAATTCGGTACTTGTAAAAACAATTAATCCTCAGTTTAAAGCCGTCGAAACAACTGCATGGTTGCAAAATGAATACGAAATACTTGCCGAGCTTAATCTCATTGGCGTGCTCAACCCTCATCGTATTGAGAAGATCCAAGATCGCGAGACATTAATTTTAGAAGATTTTGCGGGGCAAAACTTAGTTCAATTTCTCAATAGTCAGAAGCTGACCTTAGGGGATTTCTTGAACATTGCCGTTCAGTTAGCCACAATTATTCAGGAGTTAAATCACGAGCAGATAATTCATCAGAATCTTCAGCCTAGTAGTATTTTGATCGCTCCTGAAACTTTGGTTGTCAAAATTACCGACTTTACCCTCGCAACCAAGATTGTCCAAGTAGATAATGTTACTCCAAAGCCATTAGAGGTATTAAATATTGCCTATATTTCTCCAGAGCAAACGGGAAGACTGAATCTGCCTCTAGACTACCGTAGCGATTTCTATTCATTAGGAATTATTCTTTATCAGATGCTTACTGGGGTATTGCCTTTTGAGGCGAGCCATTCATTAGAGTTAATTCACTGCCATTTAGCAAAAAAGCCAATTCCTCCTCACCAAATTAGTTCGGATATTTTTGAGACTGTTTCTCAAATTGTAATGAAACTGTTGGCTAAGAATCCCGATGATAGATATCAAACTGCTGAAGGGATTAAAGCAGATTTAGCAAAGTGTCAGATCCATTATCTTGAGCAAGGTGTAATAGAACTGTTTGAGCTGGGAAATTTAGATCGGCTTAGTCAATTTACCATTTCTAAGAAACTTTATGGTCGTTCTTCGGCGATGGAAGCGATCGCTTTGGGGTTTGAGCGAGTTAGTTCTGGAATCAGCGAATTGATTTTGATTGAAGGAGATTTAGGAATAGGTAAAACTAGTCTAGTCTGTGAAGTTGGCAGACAATTGAGCCAGCAGAAGGGTAATTTTACTGTGGGCACATTTCAATTAAATCAAGACATACCCTATCAAGCGATCGTTAAAGCTTTCCAAACATTAATTAAATCGTTTTTGGGTGAAACGAAAGACCTTCTTCAATATTGGCAGCAGAAAATATTGGCTGCCGTTGGCAAAAACGGCAAAGTAATCATCGATATCTTGCCAGAATTGGAATTGGTGATTGGTTCTCAGCTTGATATTCCCGAACTTCCTGCCAAAGAAACTCAAAATCGTTTTAATAATGTATTTGTTAAGTTTGCTCAGGTTTTTTCTGAACCTGAATCTCCCTTAATATTATTTTTTGATGATTTGCAGTGGGCTGATTCAGCTTCGTTAGACTTGATTACCCTTTTACAGAAGGATTTAAATTCTAAATATTTACTAGTAATTGGAGCATATTGCGGTTGTGAAATAGATTCTCAACATCCTTTATTCCAAACAATCAGCAGAAATAAATCAACCAAAACGGTTGAATCAATGACCCTTCAACCTCTTACTCTTCATGAAGTAAATTCCTTACTTGTTGATACTTTTCATTGTCTTGAGACAAAATCCTTCTCTCTTGCCCAATTCCTGGTGGAACGTACCAGTGGCAATCCATTTTTTATCAGTCAACTACTGCAAACTCTATACATTGAAAAATTACTGAGCTTCAATTTTGAGAATCTTAACTGGCAATGGTGTATTGAAGAGATTCTCACTACTTCAATCACAAATTACGATGTATTAGAACTGGTTTGTCAAAAAATTGAAAAACTTCCTGACACAACTCAACAAATATTAAAGCTAGCAGCCTGCATTGGTGATGAGTTTGAGCTAACAATTCTTACTGATATTTGGAATACTGTCCCCAAGTCAGAAATTAATTTGCCAGCAAATTTCGACCCAAAATCAATCGCCAGAGAGTTGAAATACGCACTTCAAGTTGGAATTATTATTTTTGCCGATCAGAAATCAAACTCTTCATATCAATTCCTGCATAATCGTGTGCATCAGACCACCTATTCTCTTTTAGGAGAAGCAGATGCGGCAAAAATACACTTGAGAATTGGTCAATATCTACTACAAAATAAGACCTCTACTGAAATTGAAGAACAAATCTTTAACTTGGTTCATCACTTTAACCTTGGCAGAACACAATTAGCAACAGAGTTATGGCAATACCGCTTGTTAAAATTAAACCTAATTGCGGCAAAAAAAGCTCAAGTCGCTAGCGCTTATCAAGCCGCAGCAAATTACCTTGACATTGCTTTAGAACTATTGTCACCATCTGATTGGAAAAATCACTATCAACTTGCGTTAAAAACAAATTTAGCAGCATCAGAAGTTCAATATTTACAAACTAACTTCATTCGAGCTGCACAGCTAGGTAACATTGTCCTAACTCAAGCCAAGACGGTATTGGAAAAAATTCAGGTTTATAAAATAAAAATTCATGCTCATATTGCCCAGAATGATATGCAATTAGCCATAGATCTGGGTTTCTATGTTTTAGAATTGCTAAAAGTATCTATTCCCCACAATCAGCAACATACTCAAGATTTACCACCGAACTTAGATTTACACCATCTCTATACTGTAGAATTTCTGAGTAGCCTTCCTCCATTGACTGACAGTTCTGGTCTAGCAGTGATGGAGATTTTGACCTTGATCTTGCCGCCAATTTACATCACTAATCCACAAGTATTTCCCTATGTGACCTGTAGAATGGTTGACCTTTGTGTGCAGTATGGAAATTCTTCATTCTCAGCTTATGTTTATGCCGTTTATGGATTATTGCTGTGTGCTGTGGGAGATATCGATTCTGGATACCAATTCGGTCGGTTAGCCGTAGCAATTCAAGAGCAATATGCTGCTATAAAAATCAAATCGAGAGTTAGCTTTATTGTCACCACGATGATTCTTCATTGGTGCAGACCCACAGCATCTATTCTGGAAGATTTTTTGCAAGGAATTAAAAGTGGACTGGACGTTGGCGATATCGAACATGCTTGTTTTCATGCAAAATATTATTGTACTTACCTTTTTTTTGCGGGTGAGTCATTAATTTCTGCCAACGAAAAATCATTGATTCAGATCAACTTAATCAATTATTATAAGCAAGATTTTCAGTTGAATTATGCTCGGCTCTGGCGACAATTAAATCTTAATTTACAAGGACTGGCTCAGAATAATTTGCTATTAATTGGAAATAGTTTTGATGAATCGCAACTACTGCCTGTTTGGCAAAAAACTAACAATGCCACATCATTATTTGCTTATTATCTAGCTAAATTAATTCTAAGCTATTTGCTTCAGGATTATTCTCAGGCAGTTGTCTATGGTAGTCAAGGAAAGCAGTATTTAGATGCAGCAGTGGGAACAATGTGCTTTTCTGTCTATCATTTTTATAATTCACTAGCAATGTTGGCTGTTTGTCCTGACAACTCTGAGTTTGATAAGTCTATGCTTCCAGAGATCTTGTCTTCTCAGAAACAAATGGAGCAATGGGCAAATCACGCTCCTGATAATTACCTCCATAAATACGAACTTATAACTGCCGAGATCGCCAAGTTAACCCAAGATAATGAACAGGCAGCAGAATATTATGACCGAGCTATTACCCATGCCGAACAAGCAGGATATTTATCGGAAGTTGCCCTAGCAGCAGAGTTAGCAGGAAAATTTTATTTAGCCAGGAGGAGAAATAGAATAGCTGGCTTTTATTTAGCAGATGCTTATCGTGGATACAAGCAATGGGGAGCTAAAGCAAAGTTACAAAACATGGAATCAGAATACCCTACCCTACTGAATCGATATTCTAGTCAAGATATTACCCGAGCTAAGGTTGATGCTGCTGAAACAACTACTGAGTTCGGTTGCGAAACTTCTACTCTAGATCTATTTTCCGTAATTAAGGCTTCTCAGGCTATTTCTTCGGAAATTATTTTAGATAATCTACTTTCTTACATGATCGAGATTGTTATGGAAAATGCTGGGGCACAAACAGGCATTTTACTTTTGGAGCAAAATTCAAACTGGGTTGTGGCTGCATCAGGAGTTATGACTATTGATAATCAGATTATGTTACCTTATGTACCAATAACTGAATATAAAGACATTCCAAGTTCCTTAATCAACTATATTCAAAATAGCCGCGACACAATAATTCTAGATGATGCCACCAGAGACGGAATGTTTATCAATGACCCCTATATTATTGAGCATCAACCACAATCAATTTTATGTTGCCCAATGATTTATCAGCATAAATTACAGGGCATTATTTATCTAGAAAATAGATTTGTTCGAGGTGCTTTTACACCGCAGAAGTTAAATGTACTGCAATTTTTATTGTCTCAAGTGTCGATTTCGATTGAAAATGCTCAACTATATAAAAACCTCGAAGATCATGCCTCGGTGCAAAAATCATTAGAGCAAAAAGAAATTCTACTTAAAGAAATCCATCACCGAGTCAAGAATAATCTATTCGTGGTTTCTAGTCTCTTAGAATTCCAGAGTAGCTATCTTGAAGATTCAGAGGTGATTAAACATTTAAAAAATTGTCAAAATCGGATTGCATCCATGGCTTTAGTTCATCAGCATCTATATGGTCATAGTGAACTAAATAAAATTGATTTTGCACAATATACACAATCCTTATTAGATAATTTAACTTATTCCCAGGGAAGCAAAGAAAGAAATATTAATTTGATTCTCGATCTCGACCCCATTGAACTAAATATTGAAAGTGCCAATCCCTGCGGCTTAATTGTGAATGAATTAATTTCCAATGCTCTAGAACATGGTTTTCGCGATCGCAGCCAAGGTAATATTTGGTTGAGCCTCAAACGCAATCTTGAACAGCAAGTTGTATTAACTATCGCCGATGATGGTATTGGTTTTGGCGAAGATTTAGATTTACATAATAGCGATTCGTTGGGGTTAGAATTAGTTCTGACCCTGGTAGAACAACTTGATGGTGAAATTACCTTAGATAAAACTCAAGGTACCAAAATCGAACTTGTCTTTGATGAACTAGATTACCAAAATCGAATCTAAGATAAAGACCCTTTAACTAGAACATGGCGATCGCTTATTTGGGTTACTGATAAATTATCAATCTGAGCTGCTGCTAATTGCTCCTTAATTTCCGAAATTTTAAAGGCAGCCAACAGGGAATTATAAAAATCTCTTTTCAAGATTTCTGGTTCACTCGCAGCATATAGTTCAACTAGTTCTTGTGCTATTTTAGGGCTGGAGGGACGCAATAAATCGCCAATAAAAATTTTGGTTCCTTTCATGCCATATGATTTAATAAATTCCCATAATACAGCTGGGTTGTGTAAATGGTGCAAGACACTATTACTCATGATGACATCATATCGTTTGGGAGTTAGTTCAACATTAGGTATAACTCCCTCGATTAAACAGATTCGTTGTTGTAATTCTAAAGGCTCATAGACAAGAGCTTGACGAGCATGACTTAACATTGCTGTTGAGCCATCAACAGCGTCAATTTGACAATTAGGATATTGTTGCGCAAAACGAAGGGTAATATTAGCGTTACCACATCCAATGTCTAAAACAGAGCCTGCCAATTCAGAACCAAAAGTTTTCTGAAACAGATTTAAAAAATGAGTATTGGGTTCAGTAAAGTCAGCTAGGGCATAAGCTTGACTTTGTTCTTCTTCCAGCATCAGTTCAGGCTCAATTGTTCTTTGCATAGATTTAAATTTCTCCTAGCGAGTTTGTTTGTATAATTTACGAATCATTTCCAAGATTGATTCGGACAACAATCATCTATCGAAAAACATCAAAAAACTTTGATTTATTTTCTGCTAATTAGTCTGTGTCTGCTATGTTCAAACTTATTTAACGTTGTCACTGCTGTTACTTTCTGAGAATGTAAACTACTAATTTCTTTACCACCAAATTTACGACAAACTTTTTTGTGGGATTCAGATAAAGTCAGATAAGCCTGAATAAATTCATCTTGTTCTGATTTTAATTTTGGAGGCAGGCGCTGAAATTTAGGTTGGATTCTTTGCCAAATTTTCATCAAATAAGCATGATCCCAAAACATCAAACCACTAAAGTTTTCTGACTTAACTTTTGGCGGCATCATCGTGGGGCGAATTTGCTGTTCATACTCTTCACGGGTAAAATCTCCTGCCAACTCCATTGAGGCGGCGGCAGCTAGCATCAAATCTGTAGCAGTTTTTAACTCAATCCCTGCTAACCGCAGATGATTCTGGGTAATAAATTTTTCAAACCGCAACATAGCAATAATTAGACCTTGGATATTAATAAAAAAAGACCAGTGAAAACCTTGCCAAATGATGTGGGAATCGATCTTATTCATAAATTTATTCTAGAGATAAATTATAGGTTCTTGCTAATAACAGAAAATAAACTCTAAATCCCTGTCGCTGAATTTCTATCTTCTCCGAGTTAAAATGATTACTTTGCAGTTCCAATGTTAGGAAACAACGATAAGTGACCAAAATACTTTTTAGCAGACATGTATCAGGCTCATCTGATTGCACATGTCTAACATTGAAATAATCGTCATAATCTAGAGCTTCTTGATATTGCCTAGTATTATTTTGGTTGAGGCTCGGAGAAAATAGCTTACTTGTTGGTAATAAGGCTAATGCTCGATCAATGTTAGCAATGGCTTGTGCCTGACAATCTAAATCCAGTGATTGCATAGCCAATGTTAACGACAGTGATATTGATTGCTGGTTATTTTCAGAAATCTTCCTCTGGGTAGGTAATTTATCAGGAATTAGAAGGCAAAGCTGCATAACATTCATGGAATCTGGCAACTAAAATTTATACCGCCTGAATTTGAACAGCTTCAGACAAATATTTAATTAATCGTGATCATTAGTTGCTTTCAGGAATCTATCATAGAAAGCATAACTAATTTAGGTTCAACACTTGCTAGGCTAGTTCAATCAGCTGAGCTTCAGGTAGTTGTAGTGGTAGAGGTTGTGACTGTTGATAACTTTGAGCATAATTCAATAGTTCATAAGTCCACTTCGTAAATAACTCAAATACACTGTTAACTAAATTAATACTATTTTGTCTGGACTTATCAGAAATATAAATTTCCTCAAAGAATTTTTCTAACTCCTGAGAATGAGAATTGTGGCTAGTTTCTAAACTTAGGTGATGTCCACCAAAATATTTATATTCATTACAATTTACTAATTGCAATACATCGACTAAACATTTAGTTAAAGACAAACAGACATTAGCAGTTGCTTCAATTGCTTTTAAAATTACTAATTTTTCTAAAGGTTCGGATTGAGCAATGTATTTATATAGTTCGTAGGTAAGTAACCGAGAATTTTTAGTTTCTTGACTCCAGAGAAACTTTAAAGAAGTATTCAACTCTAAAGAACAGTTAAAGCCTAGATTTTGCATGTCTTCTAAAAACCACTGCCAGTGAAAATCATCTTCATAAGTATGCTGGTTTAAGATTGCTTGAATTTTGTCTTTTGTTGGTTCTTGGCGCAAAACGTACTTATTTAGATCGGCAAAACTCATAATAAATGATGCCGCACAAGGGGCAAAAGCTAGTCTTTTCAAGGGATGAATGCTATTATCCTGTAAAAACTCAAAGAATGGCAATTGTGAATAGATATATTTTTTTTCGTCGATTAAAGCAAGAATGTCTTTCATAATTATTGAAAATCGATATGTAGAGATTAAGCTGCACAGCAATATTAGCTATCTCTGAGAACAGTTAAAAATATCTCCCAGAAATACTAAAATACTATGACTAAAATTGATACGGACAAGACTAAATTGATATGGACAAGACTAAGTATGTCTGCTTAAAAACTGAAATTTACTTTATACTGCCAGGGTTTAAAAAAAGCCAAAGAAAAACATGCAAAATAATATTACTCGGTATAAATAATTGGCAGCATAACTTAATCAATTCCTTTGACAGCTAGATTAAATTGCTAAACACTGAAGATATTATTTTTATTTAGTTGTCATAAGTTTAATGCCTCAGGATTAAGCAAAATAGCTCTTGTAAAACGCTTAATATAAGTTATCACGTAATTATAATAAAAGTCAGTAATTTAAATTACATTGTGTTCAAAATGTATGTATATAAATGATTTGGTTGGCTGAGAAATTTGAAACTAAAGGAATTGATAAAAAATGTATTTTAGTTCACGAATATAGATGATTATAAAAGTATCGTGAAAAATATTTATGTCCTCAACTCTTTGCCTCATCCTAATTTAGGAAACGAAGAGCTATAAATTGATTGTTAAGGGACAAAAAAATAGGAATATCAACTAGAGTTGTATTCCCGCGTTTATGATAAATCAATATTCTAGTTATGGATCTGACTTAGATCATGCCCTCTACAACAGGATGGAAGAAAAAGGCGATCGCAACTACAGCATAGGTTGCCAGTAATAAACTACCCTCCAGCCAATTGGATTCACCATCAGAACTAATGGAGTTGGCAATCAAGACTGCTACGGTAACAGCAACCAACTCAAAGGGGTTAAAGTTGAGATCCATCGGTTGACCAATGATCCAACCTGCAATTACCAATACTGGCGCCACAAATAGCGCAATCTGCATGCTAGAACCCACCGCCACGGAAACAGAAAGATCCATTTTATCTTTCATGGCTACGGTTACTGCTGTGGCATGTTCTGCGGCATTGCCAATAATCGGCAGTAAGATTACTCCAGTAAACAAGCTAGTTAAGCCTAGATCAGCGGTTGCCACCTCTAGGGAATCTACAAGTAATTCTGATTCTACTGCCACTGCTAGGGTAACGACTAACAGAATGAAAATCCAAAAAGGTAAGTTAACCTTGTGTTCTTCTTCTGAATCTGACAAATCAGCCTCTCCTACATCACAAAGATAGGCGTGAGTTTTCATCGAAAAAAGTAAGGTTAGAGCATAAACCAGAATCAAAATTCCTGCTACGGCTACGGATAGATTTTGCAGAGTTTGTTCTTCAATACCTGAGGAGGTATACTCCACCGCAGTTGGTAAAAGTAGGGCAATTACCGCCAAGTTCATCGAAGAAGCATTGAGTCGGGCTACAGTAGGCTGAAATTTTTGTTCTTTAAACTTTAAACCACCCAGTAACATTGAAAAACCCATTACTAAGAGCAGGTTACTGACGATAGAACCTGTAATAGTTGCTTTAACCACACCAACCAAGCCAGCCTTGAGAGCGATAAAAGCTAAGATTAATTCAGTGGCATTGCCAAAGGTTGCGTTAAGTAAACCGCCAATATTAGGTCCTGTAACCACAGCAATTTCTTCAGTTGCGGTTCCCATATAGGATGCTAGAGGGACAATACCTAGTGCAGCAGTAATAAAGACAACCGTCTCGCCCCATTCTAAAAAATGTGCCGCAATAGAAATGGGTATAAACACTAATAAAAGTAAGAAAAATGTATCTTTATTGAACATATGGACTTGAAATTCCTTAAGTTAGTTATCTCACTTTAATAGCACGTCTGCTCAATATTCGTAGTTTTCCAGCTTAAATATCTATCTTTAGAATTGGGTATTTTGGTAAGATCCAAATTAGGATCAGCCACAAGCTGGACTTATTAAAAATTACTTTTATAATGCTGGAATTTTTACAAACGCAGATATATCTACTAGAAAGGTTTGCTGATCGCCTGGTTTCAACTCAATTAGATCACCTCAGCTTAGTCAGTATCGGTGTCATTTTTCTTGCTGGGTTGGTTACCAGCTTGACGCCCTGCATGCTTTCGATGTTGCCTATTACCGTAGGTTACATCGGTGGTTATGAATCTGAGGGTAGATTACAGGCGGCGGTTCAATCTAGCTGGTTTGCTTTAGGTTTAGCGACAACTTTGGCAACCTTAGGGATTGTTGCCACAACTATTGGGAAAGTCTATGGACAGATTGGCATTGGGTTACCAATTGTGGTTAGCCTAGTGGCGATCGCTATGGGACTCAACCTCTTAGAAATACTACCGCTGAGGTTTCCTTCTTTAGGTGCCACAGATTGGATTGGAGATGATCTACCTCGGGGAGTTCGTTCCTATTTGATTGGTCTGACTTTCGGTTTAATTGCTTCTCCTTGCAGTACCCCCGTACTAGCAACTCTGCTGACTTGGGTGGCAACAACTCAAGATTTAGTTCTAGGGGGTGGCTTACTAATTGCTTATGCGATCGGTTATGTGCTGCCACTAGTAATTGCAGGAACTTTTACTGCCTCGATCAAAAAGATTTTGTCATTACGCCGTTGGTCAAGCTGGATCAATCCTGTCAGTGGGGCTTTGTTACTGGGCTTTGGGATCTTTTCTTTGCTGACTCGCCTACCAGCTATTTGATTCAAGATACTTAAGGCGTTGCACAATTAGAGTATGGTTTGTATGGCTATCATTGTTACCTAATTATAAAAAGCTAAAAGCGCAGGGCTTACGCCCAATCCGCCTCTAGCGAGGCTGCGACGCTATGGGCAGTGCAGCTACGAACCGTAACGTTAAATATATCATCACTTAAATTAGCAACGCCGATACTTAAATGTTTGCTGAAAATAATATTTGTTTTTGGCTCTAAGCTCTTATTTTCTGGGCCATCACTTTTTATGCAACATGCTTTTGTAGATTTAAGGTTAGCTCTTTAGTTTGATAAAAATTCCTCATTTTCTTGTCATCGATAATCTTTTGAAGAATTAGTAAAGAACAACTAACTCACGTTTGTTTCAGTTATGTTTGACATACAAAACAAATTTATAATGATTACTTTTAGATGAGTAAACTACATCAAGCTGGAGATATTCTCAATCAAAAATACAAAATTACTCAAGTAATTGGCGAAGGAGGGACAGGAATAACTTATGATGCGATCGCTTTGGAGACTCAACAGCAAGTAGCAATTAAAAACCTATCTCTTCAAGGTTTAGATAACTGGAAACAAGTAGAACTATTTGAAAGAGAAGCAAAAATTTTAGCTACTTTAGAGCATCCTGCAATACCAAAATATCTCGATTATTTTTCATTGGATTGCGATGATAGCCGAAGTTTTTACATCGTACAACAACTGGCACCAGGAAAATCTTTATTTGAGTTGGTCAAAGATGGCTGGAGCACTACAGAGGCAGAAATTCAATCTATTGCTGAACAAATTTTAGAGATCTTAATCTATTTACACGGATTAGTTCCAGCAGTAATTCATCGAGATATTAAACCACAAAACCTAATTCGCAGTGATGAAGGAAAAAATTTTTTAGTAGATTTTGGAGCCGTACAAAATACATATTATACTAACTTGAAACAAGGCAGTACAGTAGTTGGTACTTACGGTTTTATGGCACCCGAACAATTTCGAGGACAAGCAACTGTCGCGACGGATTTATATAACTTAGGCGCAACTTTAGTTTATCTATTAACTCATCACCCCCCTGCTGAATTACCCCATCATAATCTTAAAATCAATTTTCGCGATCGCGTCCAAATATCTCATCAATTTGCTACTTGGTTAGATAAACTAATCGAACCAAATCTTGAAAATCGCTTTAGTTCTGCATCTACTGCTTTAAATGAATTACAATGTCGCCTCATATCAAAGATGTTAGTCTTGCTAAAAAGCTAATAGATCGAGGTGCAGATATTAATGTAAAAAATCATAGTGAAATCACTCCACTATCCTTAGCTTTGGAAAACAACTATTTAGAATTTTCTAATTTTCTTTTAAATAAAGGTGCAGATCATAATGGTGTTGATAGTAATGGCGAAACTTTATTATTTAGGGCTGTAGAAAAAGGTAGACGACACATAGTAAAGCTGCTCTTGAATAGAGGTGTTGATCTTAATATTCGTAATAATGTCAACCAGACGGCAATCTTTAAAGTATTTGAAAATAGAAACGATGGAGAAAAACAAGCAATATTAGAATTACTCATGGCGCAAGGAGCAAAAGTTGACCTTAAAGATAATTATCAAAGAACACTATTATCATATGTAGCTGGTGATAAAAGCATATCTCCCTCCATAATTAACTTGCTCTTAGATCAAGGGTTAGAAGTAAATACTATTGATAATGAAGGATATAGTCCATTATCCTATGCAGTCAATCGCAGCAATTGGCAAGCAGCTAAAATACTAGTTGATAACGGTGCTGATGTAGATATTAAAGTTGCTCTTAATGAACTAACTCCAATATTCAAAGCTGTTATTGAAAATAACTTAGAAATGACTACACTTCTAATAGATAATAAAGCCGATCTCAATCGAGTGAATAATCGAGGGAATACGCTCTTGATGCACACGTTTAATAGGAGAAACGGTATTAATAAAGAAATATTTGAATTATTGATAGCCAATAATCTTGATATTAATGCTCAAAACAATGATGGAGACACTATACTATCTTTATTTGTAGACAGCAATAATTATTATAGAAACCCAAGATATAAAATAGAAACAATAGATTATTTAATTACTAAGGGTGCTGATGTCAATATTAAGGATAAAAAAAGCAGAATTATTTTATTAAAAGCAACATACAATAATAACCAAGAAGTTATTGAACTACTCAAAAAATATGGGGCAAAATACTAAGAATTATCTTCTTAGATTTTATCTTAGACAAAATTTAGATATCAGAAAATTCAGATAAATTCTCAATCTAGCGATCGCATTCGGCAAAAAAAGAATCTCTTGAAATTTCTCAGTGCCAGCTTCTAGCATATGACAATGTTTTGAGGTAGCGTAATTAAAAGCAGTGTTACTCAATTAATAAAACTTTTTACCTCAAGTACAAATTAATCTTCTTTGCTCGATACCTGCTTTTCTCTTGGTAGTTCAGTCAAGAAGGATCAGTGCCAGAAGTTTACTATTTATAATGAATTCATCAACACCAAAATTTATCTTTCGTCGCTTTGTCGGTATCATCGCCAACTTAAAATTAGCAATTATCTTGTTGCTGGCGATCGCTGTAGTTAGTATTACAGGGACGGTAATTGAACAGGCAGAAACCCTCTCCTTTTATCAACAAAACTATCCTGAATCTCCTGCTCTATATGGCTTCTTAACCTGGAAAGTTATTTTAGCCTGGGGTTTAAATCATGTTTATAGTACCTGGTGGTATCTATCCTTATTGATCTTATTTGGTGCCAGCCTTACTGCCTGTACCTTTACTCGCCAGTTACCAGCACTTAAAGCTGCCCGTAAATGGAAATACTATCAAAAGCCCCAGCAGTTTGAGAAATTAGCCCTGAGTGCGGAGTTAGAACAAGGTTCAATCAAAACTTTGATGCCCTTGTTGCAACAGCATAAATATCAGGTGTGGCAACAAGATAATGCTCTTTATGCCCGCAAAGGTATTGTTGGTCGCATTGGTCCAATTATTGTGCATATCGGAATGTTGATTGTTCTAGCAGGGGGCATGTGGGGTATTTTCACAGGTTTTTTTGCCCAAGAAATGATTGCTGGGGGAGACACCTTTAAAATTCAGAATATTATTGAACTTGGACCTTGGGGTACTAACCAGATTCCTGATGATTGGTCAGTTAAGGTTAATCGATTTTGGATTGACTATACCGAAGGTGGCGATATTGACCAATTCTATTCCGATCTTTCCGTAGTCAGCAATGATGGCGTAGAGTTAAAGCGAGAAACAATCCGTGTCAATAAACCATTAAGATACGATGGCGTAACTATCTATCAAACGAATTGGAGTATTGCGGCAGCTAAGGTGCAGCTTAACAACAGCCCCATTTTTCAACTTCCAGTAGCAAAATTAGATACTATTGGCGCAGGAAACATTTGGGGCACCTGGATTCCTACTAAACCTGATATGAGTTCTGGTGTTTCCATGCTGATTAAGGACTTGCAGGGCACAGCATTAATTTACAATCAACAGGGTGATTTAACCAGCGCGATTCGGATTGGTCAAAGTGTTGCCATTGATGGCATCAACGTCAAGCTGATTGATATTATCGGCAGCACAGGTTTGCAAATCAAAGCCGATCCTGGTGTACCTATTGTCTATACTGGTTTTGCTCTTTTAATGATTGGCGTAGTTATGAGTTACTTTTCCCATTCTCAAGTTTGGGCGTTAGAACAAGATCATCACTTTTATTTTGGTGCTAAAACCAATCGGGCGCAGGTGAGTTTTGAGAGGGAAATATTAGGAGTCATTGATTCTTTGAATGAGGAATCTGAATCAGTTGCTCTATCTGAATCTAGTAAAGCGTTAGTTTAGTTGAGCATTTTTTATCAGGTCTTTAATTCACATTAGACATATTAAACACAATCTCAAAATCCCTCGCATCTTAAGCAAATTGATTGGGACGTAATTGACTCCAGGGTTGGATTTGTTCCAGTTGAGCTGCTAGAGCAATAATTGTTGCCTCAGAATTGGGTTGCCCCACTAGCTGTATCCCCAAAGGAACCTGATTACGATCAAAACCCCCAGGAATATTAATCACTGGTTGTCCCGTCACGTTAAATGGGGGACAAGGAAGTATCCAGTTGACAATTTTGTTAAATATTTCTTCTGGTTTTAGATTTGACCATGCTCCAACTTTGATTGCCGAGTGCATGTATGTCGGAGTAACTAAAACATCAATCTGGTCGAAGATAGCTACCAGCTGTCGAGCAAATAACTGCATTTGGGTTACTGCTTGGGCATATTCTCCAGCGGAACCAGATTGATTGAGTACCCATCGATTCATCGGACTTAAGATCTCGGGAGGAATACCCGCTGCGGCTACAGCGGAAGCCCAAACAGTTTTGAAAGGTTCGATTAAAGGGGAGAGGTCGATCTCCTGGGGGATAGTTTGGTGTCCTAAAATTGCTAGCTGTTGAAGGAGCTGATTCATACTTTCCTGGTACTCTGGAGTCGCTGCGCCTACTGGTAATAGGGAAGTAAGATAGCCAATTTTTAAAGTGGGCAATGTCTGTTGCGTAGCCGTTAAAAAAGGAGTTTCTGGCAATTCGAGCCAATAAGGATCTCCTGTGATGTAACCAGAAGCAATATCTAAAAAAGCCGCAGCATCTGCTACGGTGCGAGTCAAAACCCCATGAGTTCCTAGTCCACTTAGGCGATCGCCGACAGGAGCAAAAGAAATGCGTCCTCGACTGGGTTTGATACCCACTAAACCACAGCAAGCGGCAGGTCCTCTAACTGATCCTCCAGCATCTCCCCCCACAGCAAGGGAACATAATCCTGCCGCTACGGCAGCCGCCGAGCCACCACTAGAGCCACCAGGAGTATAGTCTAAATTCCAGGGATTTCTCGTTGGTGCAAAGCCTTCTGGTTCAGTATAGGGAAAGGAGCCTAATTGGGAGGTAGCGGTTTTCCCTAGGATAATAAATCCCGCCTGTTTAATTTTGGTGATAATTCCTTCATCGAATTTGGCAATTTGGTTCTTGAGAGTAGATACACCATAGCTGAGGGGCATATCGGCAACGGATTTGAGATCTTTAATCGCGATCGGCACGCCAAAAAAAGTCGGTAAATTATTCGGGTCTTTAGTTTGCTTTAACTGCGCGGTTTTTTGCTGAGCATCTGCGATCGCACTCTCGGTAGCTACGTGATAAAAACTCCCTAATTGAGGATCGTATTGCTTAATGCGAGCCAAGTATAATTCGGTTAACTCTAAAGGCGTAACCTGATGTGTTTTAATTAGCTGAGCTTGTTCTAATGCTGAGGTAAAAGCCAGATCTGAGCCAAGATTGAGTGACATACGGTGGTTGATTAATAATAATTCTGAAGTATTGAATGATATCAGCTTTAAACTGCTAAAACTTGCAATCAAATATTGAGAGTTCTGCCGCTATTAGCATCAAAAATAAAGAGGTGTTCGGCGGCGAATTTTACTGTCAGGCGATCGCCTGGCTGACCTTGCCATTGACTATCCGCGATTAGATTGAGTTCTGAGTGGGTCTCGGGAATCTTTGCTTTAATTAAAGTCTCTCTGCCCAAAGGTTCTACCAGCTCGACTGATACAGCAAGACAATCATCATCTTGATGTGCAGATTGAGGCTGAATCGTGATCTGTTCGGGACGGATGCCGAGGTCAAATTTTTGTCCCGGGACTGGCTGCAACCGCTGGAGTTGCTCTGGGTTTAAAGGTATCGACTGATTCTTCAAGACAATTAAGCTGTGGTTATCGTAAGTTGCAGGGATAATATTCATCGGGGGATTGCCCAAAAAACTCGCTACCATTGTGTTTACAGGATGACGATAAATCTGCTGGGGACTGCCAATCTGCTGGATTTTTCCCTCAGCTAAGACGACAATTTGCTCGGCAAGGGTCATCGCCTCTACCTGATCATGAGTCACATAAATAGTAGTAATTCCGAACTGCTGATGTATCCGCTTCAATTCCGCTCTCATGTCATCCCGTAACTGGGCATCTAAATTTGACAGAGGTTCATCCAGCAAAAACACCTGGGGTTGGCGAGCCAAGGCTCGACCCAATGCCACACGCTGTTGTTGCCCTCCCGATAGTTGCTTGGGTTTGCGTTTGAGTAAATATTCCAGATCCAAGACTCGGGCAATTTCTGTGACTCTATTGGCGATCGCCGAACTATCTTGACCACGCATTTTCAGTCCAAATGCCAAATTATCGGCTACGCTGAGGTGAGGATATAAAGCGTAGTTTTGAAAGACCATCGCTACATCTCGCTGCCTTGCGGGAACGTTGTTAACTAATTTGTTTCCTAAATAAAGTTCGCCTTTCGTAATCGTTTCTAATCCTGCAATGGTGCGGAGAACTGTTGATTTACCGCAGCCCGAAGGACCAATTAAAACCCAAAAAGCGCGATCTGGAACTTTAAATGTAATATTTTCAATGGCTGTAATATTGTCAAATTGTCGGGTAATTCCTTGCAGACTGACTTGAGCCATACACCAACTTGTTCTTCTCTAGGTTAAACTGCTGTCATTATAAAGAGCTTATGACTTGATTTTGAATTTACCAGGTTAATTTTCTCTTTGTCTCAGTACCCCGCAATACCTGGGCTATTTTCTTGATAACCTACATATATAGCATTACGAACAAACGTTAGGATTTTCCTTGTTCCCTATTCTCTGTTCCCTGTTCCCTGTTCCCTAAAAGACGATATCTTATTGTCTTAAGCTAACACTCGTTAGCCATATTTGCTTAAATAAGCTATGTTTAGGCAATAATCCGCCCCAAATGGTTAAAGATCTTGATCATTGCTAGAGACTGTTGCGAAATCCGCTCCGTGATCTGAGTTAATTCTTGAACCGAATCTTGGGCGAAGTTTGAGCCTTGAATTTGAGTTTCTAAAGAACTAGAAGTCTGTTTAATGAGGTTGCTTAGCTCTTGATTTAGCCCCATAATTTGTTCTAGATTCTGACTTGCAGTTGGGAAATCGGACACGCCTTCAACTAGACTCTGAGTTTGTAAGGTTAAAGTAGCTGTATTTTGAGCTATTTCCCCTTGAATACCAGCAAATAAAGCTTTTATTTTTGCCGTAGCTTCCAAGAGTTCCTGCATCACCGAGAAAATTTGCTCCGACAATTCAACTACTGAATTATGTTGATGCTGATCTACTGGAGCTAAATTAACCACTCTAGTCAGACCCAATGCATGCTGAGTCAAATGCTTACCCAAGTCTTTGACGTTATCAACTGTTGACCCCAAGCGATCGCAAGAATCGGCTAAATTTGATAATCCTTGGGCTACATTATGTACTGCGCGCTGAATTTGATCACTATTAAGAGCAGCACGCTCCAGAATTGACTGGGTAATTTTAGTCTGCTGCTCAAGCTGCTCCTGAATTTGGGCATTTTCTAAAGCAAAAGAGACTTGAGTGGCAATTTTAGTGAGCCAATTAATTTCTGACTGTTGCCATTGGCGAGTAGCAGCACACTGTTGGGCTACCAACAAGCCAAATAATTTGCCTCCGCTGACAATTGGTACTACCAAATTGGCTTTAACTTCTAACCTTTCCAGCTGTTCAATGTAACAGTCACTCAGATTCGATTGATAGATATCGTTCCAAACCCTGACCCTGCCATCACGATATTTATCAAGATATCTGACTTCAAAACAGGGATCGTTAATTACTCTGCCCTCACCCCTTGTCCAACCTGTTGCCACTGATTCGGCAACAATCGTACCATAGAGATCTTGATTGAGACTGTAAACTAGAACGCGATCGCAGTTCAAAACCTGCCGCACCTCGCGGACACTGGTGCGATAAATCTCTTTAGTTTTTTGTGACTGACGAATTTGTTGTACCGCCTCGGTAAAGTATTTTGTCCACTTTTTTTCGGCTTCAGCCTGTTGTCGTAATCGTTGGGCATCGGCTAATAATTGAGCATTGTCGAGGGCAAAACCGACCTGGGTCGCAATCTGAGTTAACCATAAAATCTCTGACTGTTGCCATTGACGGTAGTTAGAACATTGCTGAACTACTAACAAACCAAATAGTTGCTGTTCCTTAATAATTGGTACTACCAGATTCGCTTTGACATCCAGGCGTTCTAGCTGTTCAATATAGCAGTCACTCATGCCCGATTGATGAATATTGTTCCAGGCTCTAAATCTACCGTCACGATATTTCTCTAAATATCTAGCTTCAAAACAAGGATCTTTGATGATTCGTCCTTCGGCTTTAGTCCAGCCTGGGGATACTGATTCCGCAACAATCTTGCCGTAACTATTTTGGGTGAGAGTATAAATCAGAACCCGATCGCATTTGAGAATAGGATGTATCTGCTGGACGGTATTTTTAAGAATGTCCTTCGTATGAAGCGAACTCCGAATTGTCTGAATCACATTAGCAAAATATTTTGTCCACATTCTCTCTTGCTGTAGCTGCTGTTGAACATCAGCTAACTGTGGCTGCTGCTGTTTGCCGTTGGTTTGTTCGAGCATGGTACCTAAATGATTAGCGACCTGAGTTATCCAATTAATTTCTTGCTCTTGCCAGTTACGGTTTTGAGAACACTGGTGAGCAACCAGTAATCCGAATAGTTGACCCTCATGGGCAATAGGTGCAACTAAACCTGCTTTAACGTTAAACGCATCTAGCTGTTGACGATACCACGGTGGCGCATCTTCATTATCTGAATTATTCCAAGCACGAACCTTGCCATTACGATCTTCTTCAATATATTGAGTAATCTGTTGTGGAGCTTGCTGGGATTTACTTTTGACTTTAGTCCAGCCTACTGCCACTGACTCAGCGATTACTTCGCCATAATTTGCCTGATCCAAAAGATAAATCAGAACGCGATCACAATCGATGAGCTGACGTGTTTTATCGACGCTGGGCTGAAATATATTTTCTGGTTTTTGGGCTTGACTAATTTGCTGTACCAATGCCGCAAATAAACGAGCCCTAGTTTTCTGAATTAGAGTTTCCTGCTGTTTTGGCGGCTCAATTGGGGGAGCTACGGGAGCGTTTACGGCAACTTCAGGCTCCATCTGCTTTTCGGCTCTGACAGTTTTATAATAATCGTAAATCTCAGCTATCTGCTGGGTAAAACTAAAACCTAGATTTTCCTTGGTTTGTTCTAGGTTAGCCATAGCTTTACCTGCGCTACTTGCTTGTTCGGCTAAAAGATCGACTGCCTGCAAATCCCAGGCTTGGGTTGAACTCTGGTGTGCCACCAAAAATGCCAGTAATCTCTCCTCAACATAAATCGGAGCAACGGCAACGCTGTTAATTCCCAACTTTTCTAGGTCATAGAGATCTTGTTTGTTTACGTCTGCGGTATGGATGTCATCAATAGTCAGAGACATCCCATAGCAGTACATTTCTAGATAATCTCCTGCTAAAAAAGGATCGTTGATCTCCTGTCCTAAAAGAGACTGAGCTGGTGCCTGAACCGATTCTGCCACGACCCTAGCTTGGGGTAAATCACTAACATCATAAATAATGACGCGATCGCATTGGAGGATTTTGTTTGCTGATTGAACCGTAGACTGCAAAATCTGTTCTAGATCTTGATGCTTGAGTGGTTCTAGCCTAGACGCTGGGCTCATTGATCGACATAATAATTATTTTGAATAGTAATGAAAAGCTGAAAATCCTCTTTCAGCCAGCTTTAAACATAGTTTTTAACCGAAGGCAGAAACTAATCTCTGTCTACGTATATTTACGTAATTTAGATTCGTTTATCTTAATATAAAATTTTCCTAAATTGAAGTTTATTTTCCTCGTGAGTACTTCTGCTTAACGACCTAAAGCAAAAGCGATCATCCTTATCTAGGCGATCGCTTACTCTCGGTATTTAAATTAAATAAATTAGACTGCTTGCCCCAATAAAAACTACAGCTGGCTACCACATTCAGGACAGAACTTGTTTGCTGTCGGGTTAGTTGTTCCGCACTGTTCGCAGTTGACAAATTCCGCAGTAGGCTGTGCTGTTTGCGGTAAACCCAACATATGAGCGTTGCTTTTACCTGGAGCAATCATTGGGTAGCAGTTTTCGTCTTTGGTAACTCGCACATCCATTAGTACAGGACCATCATGAGCTAACATCTCGGCAATAGCATCAGCTAATTCCAGGCGATCGCGAACAATCATGCCCTTGATCCCATAAGCTTGAGCTAAGATAACAAAATCTGGGGCGCCAACTTCCATATTGGAAGCCGAATATCGCTCGCCAAAAAAGTTTTGCTGCCATTGTCGCACCATACCCTGCCAACCATTATTGATGATGACAGTTTTGACGTTGATCCCAAACTGCGCGAGGGTACCTAACTCTTGGGGATTCATCTGGAAACTGGCATCCCCACTGATACAGATAGTTTCCGCTTCAGGTACTGCCACTTTTACTCCCATTGCTGCGGGTAAACCATACCCCATAGTGCCTAAGCCAGCACTGGAAATCCAGCGACGAGGTCCATTTTTGAGAAACTGAGCTGCCCACATTTGATGCTGACCGACATCAGTGGTGTAAAAAGCTTGAGGAGCTTGCTGGTTTAGCTCGACAATTACTTCTTGAGGAGATAAGCCCTGTTCGGGGTGTGGTGCCGTTAAGGGATATTTTTGTCGCCAGAGGTTAATCTGCTCTAGCCAGGGCTGAGTCTGATTGGCTGAAGCACCGAAATCGTTAACTTTAGAACGTTCTAACATCTGTTCTAGTACCTTACGAACATCACCAACAATGGGCACGTCGGGAGTACGATTTTTACCAACTTCCGCGGGATCGATATCCACATGAATTACCTTGGCACGGCTGGCAAACTCATCTAGCTTCCCTGTAACGCGATCGTCAAATCTGGCACCGACCGCGATCAATAAGTCGCACTCGCTAACGGCAAAATTAGCATACGCTGTACCATGCATTCCCAGCATCCCTACGGATAGGGGTTCATGCTCGTCGAATGCCCCTAAACCCATCAAGGTCGTAGTCACAGGCAGTTGAAATCTTACGGCTAGCTCTTTAATTTGAGCATGGGCATCTGCTGCTACCGCACCACCACCAACATAAAGTAAAGGTTTTTTTGCTTGGGAAATTAATCTCAGAGCCGCATCAATCTGTCTGGGATTTCCTTTAACCGTTGGCTTATATCCGCTAAGGTTTACTGCTCCTGGTTGTACAGGTACATAATCGAATTCTTCGTAACCTACATCTTTGGGTACATCAATCAGAACTGGACCTGGACGACCTGTGCTGGCGAGGTGGAAAGCTTCGGCAACTATTCGAGCCATGTCTTTCGCATGACGTACCACATAAGAGTTTTTGACAATGGGAATCGTAATGCCGAATATATCCGTTTCCTGAAAAGCATCGGTGCCAATAGCTGCACGAGTTACTTGTCCTGTAATTGCCACCATCGGAATAGAATCGAGATGAGCCGTAGCAATACCTGTCACCAAGTTAGTCGCTCCTGGACCAGAAGTAGCAAAGCAAACGCCGACCTTACCCGTAGCCCGAGCATAACCATCAGCCGCATGGGATGCTGCCTGTTCATGACGCACTAGAATGTGTTGGACTTCTCCTCTGGCTTCAGCACGATATAATTCGTCGTAGATGGGAAGAATTGCCCCTCCTGGGTAGCCAAAAATGTGCTTGACACCATGACGGCGTAAGCTGTCCATTAAGGCATATGCACCTGTCTGACGCTGAGGAGCCTGTGTTGATTGTGAACTTTGGGGAATACTTGTAGTTACCACGCTTGCTATTCCGTATAACTTGCCTATTATTTAATTGTAAATTTTGCTGTCTAATCTGCAACAAAAGCTAGCATTAATTTTATCGTTAAGCTTTTAAATATAAGCTAATTTATATAAGCTGTCGACAAATAGATGAATAATATTAACAAATAGTTGTTCCGAAATCTCAAAATTATTAAGGCAAGTATTATTTGCCGTATCGATACTTGAAGAGATCGAGAAATCGAAAACAATCATTAAAGCAATTTTACAAAACCGATCGCTAAAACATATTTAGCAAAATAAAGCGATCGCCCCAGAAGATCGTCGAAAAGTTAAATACTACGCGCTCAAAATTGCCCTAAGTTAGTATTTTGCGATCGCCTTAGGGCAATTAAATATTTCAGGAAGTTTTGGAGACAATCTTGGGGTTGCTTTAAATCAAAGCAAAATTTTCAGGATTAAGATCTGCCACGGCAAAGTCGAGTAAAGTTATTGAGTCACCATTACCTAAATCGATAAAGGTATCTTGTCCAACCTGAGTGGCTGCTCCGTCAGCGCCTAGAATCTGTTCAATATCGTCGAAGGAGCTGTTCAAACTAAGAACATCCTCAGACTTGAAGTTAACAACTGTATCTGCACCATTGCCGACTAGAAAGGTGTCAAAACCAGCAGTACTGGTTATTAGATCGTCACCTGCGCCTCCGACCAGAAAATCATCGCCACCAGCACCAGTAAGGCTATCATTACCTTCACCACCATTAACGATAACTCCCTCAGGTGTGTCGTGGACAAAGTTGTCATTCTCTGCCCCCAGATCAACTGCATCTTCTAATATCTCCTCCCGAAATACGAGAGATTCCCCTAGTTTAGTGACTCTTAGAGCCTCAAGTTCTAAATCATCAATATCGTCGTCGTCATCATCATCATCTAGTTCACCAACAACAGTTACCTCTTGACCTTCTATTTCACTTAAAAAATCATCGATAATATCATCATCAACATCGTCGTCATCGTCGTCATCAATGTCATCATCTAAATCATCATCATCTAAATCAACCTCAATACTGCCGCTGCTGTCAGTGAGTGTAAATTCATCATCTTCAACTTCAGATACAGTCCCTCTGATAGTTTGTATTACTTCTGGTTGGAGTTCATTGATATTTATGAGCATTATCTCTCTCCAATAATTCTAATTTGAGTTTACATCCCAGAAAAATTAATTTCCTGTTTGGTGTTTCTATATACAGATTTCCATAGCAAATTAAGCAGTCAGTGAATTTTGAATTATGTTCAATGAAATTTAGATGAAAAAAATCTTATATAGCTTTACGTTGTCAGTCTAGGACGAGGAGATAATAGTCTTTTGGGGAACAGGGAACAGGGAACAGGGAATAGGGAATAGGGAATCGGGAACAGGGAATCGGGAATCGGGAACAGGGAACAAGGAACAGGGAATCGGGAATCGGGAACAGGGAATAGGGAATCGGGAACAGGGAATCGGGAATCGGGAATCGGGAATCGGGAATCGGGAATCGGGAATAGAAAAACTCAGCTTTTTAAATTAGGGTATAAGTCAACGTAACCATCTTCTGAGACGATCAAAGCCAGACAATTGATGTTACGATTTCTTTTGCCATCAACATAGCGAATTGCAGAATTATACCGCGCACCTCTTGTTGGATTGCCATTTTCAGAAGCTATGCCATCAAGAATAACGCCAAAAGAATGAATAATCCCCGTTGGTGAAATTAAGATTGCGCCATCGATACTTGAGAGGTGAGAGATAATATCCCTTGAGGCAATTACTGGTTCAATGACAGTGCTTTGAGCCGCTAATCGCTTCGTTTCTGCCTCCGCTTCAGGAGTAATGACTAACATGGTGCCGTGGCGCTGTGCCACTGCTGCTTCGACGGCAATAATCAGAATCTTGGCAGTTGCTTGGTTAATGCTAAACATTTGGGATACGCGATCGCAAAATAGCCTTTGATCAAATCGCGCTCTAGGCAATCGAGGTTGTCGATATTTGACTCGCAACATAATGTTGTCGGCATGAAGCAATTCCCACGTATGATATTCAGCAAACCTGATTTCAAAGAGATTTTCTAGGCTAGGTTGATAGGTATCTAAGGGGATGCCTAGTCCCCAGACACTTTCGATGTCACAAAGCAATGCCATCTTGGGACTAGATACTTCTAAGAGTTTTCTGATTCCCCGATAGTTATAAATTTTGATCGGGGTTTGCAACTTTACTTTAGAGGAAATGTCAGGATGATTAGTCGGGCAAATGATTAATCTCCCCTCACTGGCTGCTCCTTCATAACGCTCAGCGGCGATCGCATTGGCAAAAGAGAGCAAATCAACCTTATTCCATTGGTTAATGTGAACTTCTACCGATTTGAGTAAATTAGCGGCTGCATCCTCAATTACACGCTCGGGATTGCCTAAAGACAACGTATTGCCCGCAGACGGTTTTTGAAGTTCTAATTGACTTGCTTCTAATACCTGATAAATTAAAGCCTCTAAAAAACAACGCTCAATTCTCTGACTTTGCATCGAGTTCAATTCATGAGTCTCTTTAGCTAAACGATATTGACTATCAAAATCATGTTGTTTGAGTTGAATTACGGTTAAAATCCAATGTTCGTTTTTTTGTACAGGAAAACTACAAAAAGAAATCTGTTGCTGTTGGCGATCATAATCTTTGAGAATCGAATTAACTGCTTCGCGGATTGCTTTCGGATAAAGCGACTTTTTATGTGCTTGATTTAGATGTGCTGCTTCCATGAAAAAGAATTGTTCAGGATCGCGGTCAAAGTTGTGGTTGGCGATCGCAAATACTTCTTTTAATTCGTTGGGCGTGAATCCAGATTGTTCTGGTTGAAAACAAATTTGTTCAACTTTTTGATTGTTACTCGGAATACCAATGACAAATGTATTGGAAACTATTGGTAGTTCCAGAATTTGAAAAATGTTTTTTAACAAGGATGCAATTTCAGCTTGAAACCGATGTTGCCAGCGCCACATGTACATCTTAAAACAATCCCTAATCAAAAATCGCTGATTTTTATCTAATCACAGCCTGGCAGCTTTATTTTATGGTTTATTTACTGTTGTCGGCATTGTTGACAACATTATCTGCTCTGCTTAGGCGATCTCATTTAGATTAAAATCTTGAATAGGGATTGCTCAAGATCTTTTCAGTATGATTCTGAAATAGAGTTATGGGAGCTTGCAGGTAAAGTTACGGTAAAAATGCTGCCTGAAGCTGTACTGCTCTCCAGCAAAATCTCTCCTCCACAGAGGTTGATATACTCTTGAACAATTGCTAGTCCTAATCCTTTACCTTTTATTTTCTCTGTATTACTAGCGCGGTAAAATGGCTGAAAAATTCGTGACTGTTCGGTGAAAGGAATTCCTCGACCTTGATCTTTAACTTGCACCACCAAGCGATTTTTTGTGCAGTTAATCGTTAAAGTAACTTCTTTACCTTGAGCAGAATATTTAATCCCATTTAACAGTAAATTATTGAGGATACGTCTCAGGACAGCTGGATCGAGATAAAATAGCTCCTCATCACCTTGAGTAATCATGGTTAATTGATGATTGTTGCTATCAATTAAACGTAAACCACTTAAGATATCTTTGCTCAGATTGACGACATTAACCCACTCAGGCTGCCAAGTTATTTGCTCTGTTCCCAAATCCTCCCATAGGGTAACGTCATCTAGTAATCGAGTAATTTCCTGAATTGCTTGTTGAATGCGACCAAAATTTCTATTTTGTTTGTCTTCTGTCCATTTTTGGCGATATTTTTGTAGTGATTGAGTTGTGGAAAGAATAACCGTCAGAGGTGAGCGTAGTTCATGTAACACCACATCCATTAGATAAGCACTAAGCTCATTGATTTTTTGCTCTCCCTCTCTAGAAGTCAAGTTTTGTGGTTGATTAGTATCTGACTCTAGGTGGCTAGAAGTCTGACGCGGGGTAAAGATTAAGACCGCACCTTCAACCAATTCTGATGGCGGTAATCCCTGATCTTGATCTTGGTTCATAATGGGGGATACTGAGTCTCTAATTGATGTTTGTCCGCCATCTTTTTGCAGCAAGACCGCATACTCATCAAGATAAATAATTTTTCCCTGTTCTAAAACTTGTTCAATCGGATTAGCGATAAGCTGTTGAGTACGTTCATCAATTATTGGGATGACTTTAGCCGCTTGCTGTTCGTAAGCCTCATTCAAATTCCATCCTGTCAATTGTTGAGCCGCGGGATTCATGTAAATTATGTTGCTAGTTTTATTAGCGGCAATTACACCGTCTTGCGTCGCGTTGAGGATTGTAGAGAGTAGATTTTCTCGCTCCACCAGATGAATTTCTTGTTGATGCTTATGTAGAGCAAATTCGATGCTGATTTGCAGTTCTTTTTTTCTATAGGGCTTGAGAATATAACCGAAGGGAGTTGTGACTTTCGCTCGGTTCAAGGTTTCGCGATCGCAATGTGCCGTTAAGTAGATAACAGGCACACTTATTTGAGACTGAATTTGTTGCGCTGTGGTGATGCCGTCAATATCGTTTTTATTTAAGAGAATATCCATCAAAATCAGGTCAGGTTTGACTCTGGCAACTTCTTTAAGAGCCTCCGAACCAGAATTGGCTATTCCTGCCAACTGATAGCCAAATTTTTTGATGTTTTTGGCAATACTCCGCGCTGTAATAACTTCATCTTCAACGATATAGATTGATTGAACATTCATAAGACATTAGTACCTAAGCTATATAAATCGTGATGTTATAACTCTCGATACTTCTCATAACAAAAATAAAACTACGAAAAATCTTCACAGAAAAGCATTATATCAGAAATTGATTATTGAATAACCAACTAAAAAATTGCTTTGATTTTAACTAGTTCAAGCTAGCCACTGATTAGTTTTATAATTGTTTTTTATTGTTACTAATTATTTAGTTGATTTTATACTGCTTTCTGATAGTTACCTCAGCAAATCTTAATTTATGAATCAAGAAAGTTATCTATTATTGCAATAATAAATCTTGTGTTATCTTGTATAGTCTATATTTTATCAGCTTAATCTTGCTACAATCTTTCGATTAATAATTATTCTCATATATAAGGAAATGTAATTTCAATTACAAATCCCTGGGCTTGCTTAACTGACCAAGTTCCATGTAGTTGTTTCTCAACTAAAGAAGTAACGAGACTTAATCCTAAAAACTGAGTATTGCTACTTATTTTTTCTAGTTCTAAATTAAAACCACAGCCATTATCTTGTATGCATAAATAGTAATAATTTTGAGCATACTTTTTAAATTCAACCTTAATTTTTCCTATTGGTTGAGCGACAAAGGCATGTTCTAAAGAATTTACTACTAGCTCATTAATAATTAATCCACAGGGAGCAGCTAAATCGAGACTAAGTATAGTTGGCTCAACTTCCACAATTAACTCAATTTGTTTAAAGTCTTGAATAAATGAATCATGTAGAAAACTGCATAGAGAAGTAATATATTCTGCAAAGTCAATTCGATCTAAGCTTTTTGTACTATATAATTTTTCATGAATCAATGCCATTGTATGAATTCGAGCCTGACTTTTTTCTAATAAGACTTCTGCTCTAGGGTCTTCGATTTGCTCTGTTTGCAGATCGAGGAGTGCCGAGACGATTTGGAGATTATTTTTAATTCGATGATGAATTTCTTTGAGTAAGATCGACTTGTTTTCAGCATCTTTTTTGACAGCTTCGGCTTGCTTTTGCTGGGTAACATCATAAAAAGTTGCGATCGCCGCAATAATCTTAGATTGACTATTTCGAATCGGTGCGGCATTAGCAAAAATAATCCGCTTACTGCCATCTCCACAAAGAACTTCTAGTTCTTCGCCTGAAGTCAAATGTCCTTTTAAGGCTTTGATGATGAACAATTCATTCGTTTTTCTTAGTGTGCCTTGAGAATTCCAAGATTTGACAAGGGCGTAATCATCAATTTTATTTAAGGCGGGTAGTTGCTGATACTTCATGATCTCAGCAGCCTGCTGATTACTTAGAATAATTTTCCCTGAGGGTGCTTCGACAATAACCACTCCTGCGGGCATTTGCTGCAAGACACTTTTGAGAAACTGTCGTTCTTGTTCAACCTTTTCGAGCAATTGTTCTCGTTCCTGTTTAACTTTGATGCGATCGCTAATATCAACACAAGTTCCGACATAACCTGCAAAACTACCGTCTGCTTTAAATCTTGGTATGCCCTCATCATAAATCCAACCATATTGACCATTGCGTTTGCGGAGACGATATTCCATTTGGAATCTTTCCCTACGGGTAAAAGCCGTTTGGTAAATATCGAGACAAAACTCTAGATCTTCGGGATGGACTCCTTCAGCCCAACCATTACCAAGTTCTTGAGTTAGTGCTCTGCCAGTATAATCTAACCAAGCGGTATTAAAAAAGTTACACAAGCCATCAGTCCCCGATGTCCAGACCAGAAACGGACAGTCATTGAGTAGATTAATAAAATAGGTTTCACTCTCTAATAAAGCTAATTCAGCTCGTTTGCGTTTGGTAATGTCTTCAACTACGGCAATGAAGTAGCTTGGTTTTTGGGTAGCATCTGTGACGACAACTGCGGTTAAATTACCCCAAATCGTAGAACCATCTTTATGGATATAGCGTTTTTCTTTAATCAGATTAGGAATCTTCTGAGAACGCATTTGGCGTACATGTTGTTGATCTCCTTCCCGATCTTCAGGATGAGTAATCTGCTCAAAGGTCATTGACTTCAATTCGGCGGCAGTATAGCCAATAAACTGGCAAAACTTGGGATTAACCTGCAACAGTTTTTTATCTAACCCAGCAACGGTAATACCAACCCCTGCATGCTCAAAAATTGCCCGAAATTTCGCTTCGCTTCTTGCCAAAGCCTCTTTACTGACAAGATGTTCCATCGCTTCTTGTTGTAGCTTGCCATAAGCGATCACTAACTTGCGAGTTCGCTGACGAATTTCCTGTTCGAGGTTAGCGTTCAAGTGCCTTAAAGCTCCATTCAGCCGACGATTCTGTTCTTTTGTCCAACCTTGAATTACGGCAAAGATCCCCATGACTAATATGCCAGCCGTAACTTGAATCGGTCCTCCTGTCAAAGTTGCTGGACCAAAGCCAGTGATGGCAGCATAAATGACGAATATTGACCAGAATAAATGAGCCCAAAGACCCGAGACGACCCCGCCAAAGTTAGCTGAGACGGCTACGGTAATGATCAGCAGCATAAAAGGTACGGGAATGATAACTCCCCCACGGCGGCATAGTTCGATGATTGAGGCAATCACGAGGGCAACTATGGCACCAGTATATGGTGGAAGGTGCGATCTCTGGAGACGATTGAACCAATTTTCTAGCAGATTATTTTTATAAGGAATAATTAATCGTAACCATGAATTTGCTAGATAATCCTCGCCATCAAGGATACTCAGACAGCTCAACAAATAATTAATCCGCTTTTGGAGTAGTTGATTGGTAGATTGAAGTTTTTGGGTCTTGCTCTCAAACAATTGTTCTAACCTAGTCTCTTCCTCTGCCTGTTCCCACTCTGCACCTCTAGTCTGGGTAATATCCCGTGCTACCCAAATTGCTGTTTTGTCTGGGAGGGGAGAAATTTGTGCTGTAAACCGCAATTGCCTCCCCGTGGGTAGAGTAATGCTGTATACAAAATCTAGTTTCTGATTATTGTCGAGAGCCTGTTGTACTGGAGCATAAAAACGTTGGCTGGTTTCTGGCTGCCGAAACTGATTAATAGTTTCCTGAGTTAAGTGATACTGTTGTGGGTTGATGTTCCTTGACTTTTGGGTGATCGTGTTTACCGAATGTTGATCAGGGGTAACCAGCAAAACAATATGAGCAGTTCCCTCTAAGATCGAATCCAAATAATGCTGATTTAAATCTAACTGCTCTTGTTGTCGTTGTTCAATCTCTTGTTTTGCTGCCAACTGCTGATTTTTTTCCTGGAGCAAATCCTCCAAAAATTCCACTACAACATGAATTTCTTTGGAGTCTAGATTTTGCAGAATATTAGTTTGGGTGACAATCCCTGCTAGATAACCCTGACAATCCGTCACCACCAAGCGACTAATATGGTGCTGAGACATGAGCTCATGAGCTTTCTGCAAATTGTCTTCAGGATGAATTGGTAACAGAGGAGAACTCATCACCTCGCGGACAGGAAGATGCTGAAGATCTAGATTGAGAACTTTGAACTGAAGCAGATCCCTTTCCGTGACAATCCCTATCGGTAATACTTGCTCCTCATGATCCTGCTCAGTAATGACCACACAACTCACACGATGAACTGCCATAAGTTGCGCCATCTCGGCAATGCTGCGATCGCCAGGAGCTTGGATCACTTGCTGCTCCATTACTTCCTTAACTTGACGATGTTTGAGGAGATAGCCCCCATTTATCCCCTGCCTTAAGCTAGTGGGTGTAATGATTCCCACTGCTTTTTCCGCGGCATCAACGACAGGTAAGTGACGAATTTGATGTTGCTTGAAGAGAGTAATGATTGCTGTGGGATGCAGCTTATCAGTAGGGAAAATAGTATAAGGTTGCTGAGTCATTACTTCAGCGATAGTAACCTGAGCAAAGTCTATTGCCGAAGCAATTAATTTGACTAAATCTCGCTCGGTAAAAATTCCCTCGATTCGATCCTGTGATGCAATCAAAATGCAGCTATGTCGATTCTGACTCATTAAAGTGATCGCTGCTGACAACTCCGTCTCGGGGGAAATAATTAGTGGTTTTGAGTCATAATAATTTTGTAAATTATGCCTCTCTGGTTTTTGCTGCTCAGATAACATAAGGGTGTCAATCAAGAGTTATTCTCATGTTATCTGAATCAATGATTGCTAATTTCTAGCTAGGTACAAAAATTAAACCGCATCGAATAGAAAACTGTGCTTTTATTGCATAAGAAATTTATCTTCCCAGTTCCTAATCTCTCGAACAGTCATCTTAAAAATTCTCAGGATTAAACTCGACGCGGTTTGCGATTTGATAGCAACTAATCAAGCTGATTATCTTTGATCCAGATCAAGCTCTCACCTACATCGGAGGAAAGCTGAATAAAGTGGCTAGCCAATCCGATTTTCCCTGTAGTAACTCTTCAAACTCATTCGGTAATAAACGAAGACTGAGAAAGTCGCCTTGAGCTGATTCGACTTGATGTTGGCGTAAAAAATTAAGTTGTTCTTTGGTGGCAACATTGACAGCAGTAACCTTGATTTTTGCTCTGAAAGCTGTTTTAAAGATATATCTTAAAGCAACGGGCATATTCTTCTCGCCCACGATATTCGCTAAATAATACAGGTCAACTTTGAGAATATTAATCGGAAACTGCTGTAAATAACTCAATGAAGAATAGCCTCGACCAAAGTTGTCTAAAGCGACCTGAATTCCTAATGATTTCAAATCACATATTTCGTCCATTAAGACTTTGCCATCTCTGAACAGAAGACTTTCATCCAGTTCAACTATCAATGATTCAGGTTTGAGGTGAGTCTGATTTATGATGGTGGCAATCAGGGGGTTTAAATTTGCAGCAGAAAATCGATGTCCTGTGAGATTAAAGGCTAATTTCAGCTGCTTAAAACCTAACTTATGCCAGTGTCTCAGCTGTCGGCAGATGGTAAATAAAAACCAGGTTTCAATCGATTTAATTAGACCAATATCTTCGGCAATTGGCATAAAGGTTGCAGAAGGGATATATCCTCGTTGTGGATGATGCCACACAATTAAGGCTTCGCCAATAGTCACCTTGCCTGTCAAAAGGTCTACTTGGGGTTGATAATGAATTTCTAGTTCCTGGTTATTTAAAGCATTTCGTAAGTCATCTACGAGCGCCAAAGACTTATATTTCACTGAATAAGATAAGTGAGGTCGATATACTTCATAGAAATCTTCTGAATTCTGTTGTGCCTTTTCTAAAGCTTGTTTCGCACGTTCCAATAACACCGCAATTTCTTGTCCATGCTGAGGATAAAAAGAAATGCCGATACGAGGTTTAAGGTATAGCGTCTGGCTTTTAACAGTAAAAGGTTGAACCAACGATTCCTGCGCAGTTTTTACCAGCTGAAGTGCCCGATTAAACTGGGTAATGTAGGGCAAGATCATGACCAAATAGCCCTCCTCTAAGCGCATAATTTTAGACTTGTTACCAAGGCGGTTATTTAATCTCTGTGAAGCACTTTTGAGAATGGAATTGATTTGTTCTTGATCCAAATCATTAATAAAATCTTCTGAGGAACCAAGACTTATACAACAAACAGCAATACTGGCTGCTTTTTTTTTGACACCAGACGAACCTAGCTTAATTCTCTCAGTAACGTAATTGCTAACGATGCGATCAAATTGTTCTCGCAGATAAAATTGATTGGCTAAATTCGTGTCATGATCATAATAAAGGGGATTTTTCTTCTGAGGTGCTTTTGGTAGAGTGGGTGTCTTAGTTTGATCTAAATTTGAATCTAATTTCTGATAGCAATTTTCCAAGAATTGTTTTTTTTTCAGTTGTTCTTGAATCGAATTGATTAATTCTTCATTCAGAAAAGGTTTTGTAATATAATCGCTTACACCGATTTCCATTCCTAAAGCAACATCTCGACGCTTGTTTCTTCCTGATAAAACTATAAAAGGGATCTTGGCAGTATCTATATTCTTTCTCATAGAAGAGAGAATTTCATAACCATTAACCTTTGGTAAGAATAGATCGCACACAATTAAATCAAATGCGTTCTCTTCAATTATTTCTAAAGCAATTTCACCATCTTCTGCACCAATGACTTGGAAGTTTTCTGCTTCTAGTAAATCTTTGACAGAACTAAGGGTTAGAGGGTCGTCTTCGACAACTAGAATTTTAGACATAGTTTCTTGTAATTGTATGGCTCTCATCTTATTCTCATCTTGCCGTTCATATTATAGGCAGAATTTTATAGAATTGATGATGTTAGTAATGTAAATTACATTAATCTTCCAGTTACTTACAAGCAGGTATTTTATATTATTGTCAATAAACTTTGACTAACGTATAAATAAGCACAAAAAAAGCAATAAGCCACTTAACTTATTGCTATCGAAAATTAGCTACTAGTTACTTAGTAGCTACTTAAGGTGCTAGAGCATTACCTCTAAGCAAACTACCAAGAGTTTTAGCTGTTACCTTCATCTGAGTTAAAGGATTAGCAGGGACTACTGTTTTGTAGAGATAGCTATCGAAAGTCATTTTTTGGACATCGATATCGTCACACATTTCGACAAAGGCTTCGCGAGTAGCATCGCTGCGATAGAAAACTCGCTGTAGAATATCCAAAACCAGATAAGTGGCGCCGTATTCCTTGTTCCAACGCTTCATAAAGTCTTTGAGGTCTTTTTCGGTCGGAACTTTTTGTCCATTTTGAGAGCGCTCAACGATTAACTCAGCGCACATCCGACCAGACTTGGCGGCGAAGTAAATACCTTCTCCCGAAGATTTAGTTACCGTACCTAGTGCATCACCAACTAAAGCCACTCTGCCGCGAATGGGACGAGGACGAGGATGTTCAGGAATTGGGTGAGCCTCAACTTTGATAATTTCCCCACCTTCTAATCTTTTAGCAGCACGCTTACGAATACCTGCCTGAAGCTTTTTAATATCGGCTTGGTTGACTTTCATAGTTCCTGTGCCGACTGCTACGTGGTCGAATTTAGGAAATACCCAAGCATAAAAATCGGTGGAAACGTCGTTCCCGACATACATTTCTGCTAGATCTTCGTAGTATGCCATTTTATCTTCAGGCAAACGAATCCGCTCTTGGAAAGCGATCGCATAGTTGTAATCACCAGCATCTATGGCTTTGGCAATTCTGGAGTTGGCACCGTCGGCACCAATTACAAGATCTACCTTCAGGGTTTTCATTTCCCCTTTAACAGCACCATTAGAGTGATCTGCATAGTGAAGAGTATAAGGATCTTGATCACTATCAGGAATATCTAGCTGATATACAGTCCCGTTGATTAGATTTGCACCTAATTCAGCAGCACGGTTGCGCAAGAAACCATCGAGAACTTCTCGGCGACACATCCCAATATACTCACCATTTTTAAGAGTTGAGCCAATATTGACTTCTCTGTTAGATGGGGAGATCATTTTCATCTTTTTGACCTGCCGATCAATAATCTTTTGGGGCAAATCAAACTCATCTACCATACAAAGAGGAATTGCACCGCCACAAGGTTTGGCGTTGTCTAGCTTGCGTTCAAATAAATAAGTTTCAATACCCGCTTTGGCTAAAACTTCTGCGGCTGATGAACCCGCTGGTCCCGAACCGACAACAGCTACCCGTAGTCCCAAAGTTTTTCTCCTATATATCTATTAAATCAATCTTGCTCAAGCTGAATCAACTGGCTCCCTGCTTAGAGTTTACCGATGCTGATCGCCAATATTTCTATCCAAAGTTTGGATTGATGGTGGGGATTAAACAACCCTGAAAAGGATACTATCACGTTGTCTTAGCATTACCGAGAGCGATCGCTCTATTCGACCAAAGTTGAAATACTGCTTAATAAACTTGTTTACAAAACTTTGCTTGCTTGACTACGGTTTCAGACAGATAAGGTTAAAAGCAAAACTGAGATTGTTCTGAGAACTTGACCAACTTATCTTTATTTTTTTCTCGGTTTAACTTTGCAGGGGAAATTCATGATTGATTCCAGTAACTAAAACAAGAGAGTTTAATTAAAAATCATGAGTCAATTACAACCAACCATCACCCTCGAAGATGGACAAAAAGTTGAAATTAACGAATCAATTGTAGCCCCCGTGGGTCAACCTGGAGTTGATATTGTCGGCGATAACACGAAATTAAACTTAACTAATCAGGGAGCAGTTACCGCACCCGATGAGGGCAATACTGGAGTTCTATCTTCAGGAAACAACGTTGAAATTGCTAACGAAGGGGAAATCTCAGGAGCTTTCAACGGCATTAGTTCTACTGGCGATAGCTTTACCCTCAGAAATGGTCACCCAGGAATTATTAGTTCTGATAGCCGTGCTGTAGATCTTAGCGATGGTGATAATATCACCGTAGAAAATAGAGGCACCATTATTGGTACAGGAAATCAACGCAACGGCACTTTTTATATTGATGGGACAGTTGATAACCTCAATCTCACTAACTTTGAGAGTGGCATCATCAATGCAGGAGAAGGCAACCTAGGAGACGGGATTTCAGTACAGGTAGGGGCTGAGGGCGACTTAATTAATGACAGTATTAACATTACCAATCACGGCATTGTTGCTGGTCGCGGACAAGCGGAGTTTTCCCCAGAGGAAGGTCGTCTAACTGCCAATGGTTCTAGTGGGGTACGTTTCTTCAATGGGTCAGATGCTCCCGAAGCAACTGTAACAGGCTCTTTGATTAACACAGGGTCAATTACCTCTGAAGTCAATGTTGGCTTCCTAGGCGGATTAGTAGTGGAAGACGGAGTCAGCTACCAAGGTGATATTGCTAACAACGGATTAATTAGCGGTTCCCGTAATGGTCTTTATATTGGTAATGCCGAACATCAGCTAGAAATTACCAACGAAGCTAACGGCAGAATTGAATCAGGAAGTCGCGCAGTTAATTTAGATGGTGACGACGTTAGCTTTGAAAATTTTGGCACTGTAGTTGGTACTGATAGTCAACGCAATGGAACCCTTTATGTGGATGGTACTGGAGATAACATTGAGATTGAAAACCAACAACACGGTGTCATTGATGCAGGAGAAGGTAATTCTGGCAGTGGTGTCTCAATTCAGGTTGGTACTGCCAATGGTTTACTAGATGGCGGCAATGATGTCGAAACTTCCGTCGATCTCGTTAATGATGGTTTGATTCAAGGTCGCGGCCCCGAAAATGTTCCCGCAGGGGTACGTCTATTTTTAGGCTCTGGTTTAGACGCAGCTACTTTTACAGGAGATATTACCAACAACAGCAACGGCGTTATTACTTCTGAAACTGATGCTGGGATCTTGATTGAAGACAACATTACCTTCAATGGTGAGATTACCAACGAAGGTACTATCATCGGCGGTAACGGTCTAGCAATTGATGCTAGCGGAGCCTTTGGAGACATTGATGTAGAGAACAGTGGTACTTTGGAAGGGGATGTTCTACTAGGAGATGGTAACGATACCTTAATCAACAACAGTCATCAGGCTCTCAATATTAATGCTGGTGGCGGTAATGATACCCTAACAGGCGGCTCTGGTGTGAACGTCTACAGCTTTGCCACTGAATCTGGTCAAGACACTATTACTGATTTCCAGGCTGGACATGATGTCCTAAGTCTTGGGACATACTTTGAGAATGTCGAGCAAGTTTTTGGTTCTACCATCCAAGATGGACATGATGCTTTCATCGACCTTGGCAACGACAATTCTATTACCCTCGCCAATGTTGGAGTTGGTAATTTAACCGCAGAAAGCTTCGCTTTTACTGAGTTTTTATAACTGATCGTTAAAAAACACAACAGCCAGATATCTATATTATCAAGTACTCAATGGCTGTTGTGCATTCAGTAAATATCTAGCCCAAAAAAACATGAGCTTGATCATACCTTTTTTTGTTTTATTGACGTTTGTTAGTGGAGATCAATAATCAATCTTTTGTGAAAAATCAAATTTACATAACACGACAAAAAATAATCGCTCCGTTACAAGGGTTGAGGTTTTGTAGTTTATTTTCAAACAAATAAGTTTCAACAGCCGCTTTGGCTAAAACTTCGGCAACTGAGGAACTCGCAGGTCTAAAACCAACAACAGCTAGCATTAATCCCAAAATTCTTCCAGCACAAGCTACAAAACCTGAAAAAATCCTGAGAAACACCTAAATCATTTTTTATTTTTTTCTCAGAGTAACTCCGCCTATCAAATCAATAATGGTTCTTGTTTACAAAAAACTTAAGTGCCTGATCACGATGCAAATAATTATAGCTCCGTGTTCTGCCAAGAGTAGTTCTGGGTTAGGTGGTTACTCGAATGGCAAGAATCATTACATTAAAAAAAATGAAATGTCCTCAATGTAATTCCATCTTCGTTAGAAAAAATGGTCGACGACGAGGCAAACAATGTTATCAGTGTCGTGATTGTGGACGGCAATTCGTTGAATCTCCCTTCCCGAAAAGTTACCCCCCTGAAGTAAAAGAGTTATGCTTGAAAATGCACCGAAAAGGCATGAAGTTGAGGGCAATCGAGAGAGTTACCGAAATTCACCACACTACCATTATGAAATGGATTAAAGATGCTGAACTTTGATTCCAGAGTAGTTTTGCCACAACTATTTTGCCTTAAAGGAAGATAAATCTTAGATTAAGTTGTAATATTTAATATTTATTTTACAAATATACACTTTGCGAACTTCATTAATAATGCGAGTGTAAGTAATTGCTGTTAACCGTAATGATTACTTGTGCTTTAAATTTCGCTTGTTCTTAGCATAATAATATAGTTGATAATGATTTTGATTTAAAAAAAAGGATGAAAGTTAATCTTACAAAATCATTACTTTGTCAGCATTATTTTTTTTGTAAAATATTATATTTGTAAATAAAAAGTGCTTTTAAATCAAAATCAAGTAGTTAAAAGAGCATTTGTATTGGAAAAGACAATTGACTTTTTTGCTTATCGAGCATTATTGTTAATCTCGATATTCAGTCAGATGTTGAACAGAAGCAATTGCTGATTTGAAATTTAAATCAATGAAAAAATTTGAGAGTTAAAATAGAATGAGTGACAACAATGTAGTGAGATTTGACGATTTAGATGTCAATGTCAATGTAAACTTAGCAGAGGATATTGCCAGCAGAGAAACAGGCTTTGAAACTACTATTAATGATCTTGATTTGATTAATCCCAATGATGGAATTAAGGCCAGCGAAATCTTGAATGAAGCGATCGCGGGAAACCTCTATTACAATTTCCATACCAGCGACTTTGCCGCTGGAGAATTACGGGGTCAGTTAGAGCTAGTTGCTGATAATCGAAATGCGGAAGAGGTTGGTGAAGTAACATTTACTAGTAATCTGAGTGGCGACCAAGAAGTACAGGATGAGCCTGTTATTACCGATGCGGAGGGCGAAGCTACTACTATCTTGACCTCAGCTTCAGATGGTTCAGTAGATTACAGTGTTGATGTTTCTTTAAATGGTCTCAACCAAGCAGATTTATTACCCGTCAATATTGGTAATGGAACTCTCAGTCCGATCCATTTACACAACGCCCCAGCAGGAGCCAATGGTCCCGTGGTGGTAGATGTCTTCAGTGATGCAGGTAGTGACGGCATTACCCCAATTACCGAAAGCTTTGATTTGGTAGATGTAGTGGATGTAGTCGGTTCCAATGATGGCGATACGATTACTGGTGATGCTAACCCTAACTTCTTGCAAGGTCTGGATGGCAACGATACCATTGACGGTGGTGGTGGTACAGATACACTAGATGGTGGAGATGGTATGGATACCCAGTCTTTTGCCACCATTGGTGCGCCAGTAATTGCTGATCTGGCTACTGGGAGTGCCTCCTATCAACCTAATGCCAATACTGTCTTTGAAAACTTTACTAATTTTGAAAACTTAGACGGCTCACCCCAAAATGACCAATTATTTGGTGATGCTAACAGTAACTTACTTTCGGGAGCCGATGGTAATGATCTTCTAGTCGGTAGAGGAGGAGGCGATAATCTTCAGGGTGGTGAGGGTGATGATACTCTACGTCCTGGCGGTGGCAATGATGTCAGTTTTGGCGGCAACGGTGTTGATACTCTAGATTTCCAAGATATTGGTGCGGGTATCACAGCTAACCTTGGTACAGGAAATGCTTTATATGTGATTAACAATAATGTTGTTCAAGACAGTTTTGAAGATATCGAAAATCTCACAGGTTCTATCAACGAAGATATTTTAGTCGGTGATGATAGCAACAACTTACTAGCAGGAAATCAAGGAGACGATACTCTTGCTGGTGGAGCAGGGGACGATGTTATTAGAGGTGATGAAATTGGTTCTGGTTCAGCAATCAGAGTTACCGTAACTAATACCTCCGCTGAAGGAGGAACTTTCTTGACTCCCGTCTGGTTTGGTTTTCATGATGGTGAGACTTTCGATCTTTTTACCGAAGGAGAAGCTGCTAGTACTGGTTTAGAAAGACTGGCAGAAGATGGTTCTATTGAAGGAATTGCCGCAGAATTTAATGCTCAGACTGGGGAAAACGGAGTAGACGGTACAATTATCGGTAATTCTGGCGTTCCTGGTCCAATCGATCCTGGTGAAAGTGCATCTTTTACTCTCGATGTCGACTCTTCGGAGGTTGGTCAAGGCTTCTTTACCTGGGGAACCATGATAATTCCATCTAATGATGCTTTTCTGGCAGTTCCTGACGATCCTTTAGCAGATCCTATCTTTGATGAAAATGGCAATTTTATCGGACCATTAGTGATTGAAAGGCGAGGTAGCGATGTTCTTGATGCTGGAACAGAAGTCAATACTGAAGAGGATGCAGCATTTTTAAATCAGACTGCACCTGATACTGGTTTGGATGAGAATGGGGTAGTATCTGACCATCCAGGTTTCAATGGTTCTGTAGGTAATCCTGATGCTACACCTGTAAATATTTTAGGAGGAATAACCGCGCCTGGAGCGGTAATTGATCCGCTAATTGGCGACTTTACTGCGGATGATGATGTGCTATTACGCATCGAAATCGAACAGGTTTCTGTAGCTGCTGCTGGTGACGATTTATTGATTGGTGGTTTTGGCAACGACATCCTAACTGGTGGGGGGGGTGCCGATATCTTCAGCTTTGGTAGTGAATCTGGTGATGATACGATTACGGATTTTGAGATTGTAGATAGTCTGGATGTTGGAGCTGCCTTTAGTGATTCTGAGCAAGCTTTAGGTGCGGCAATCCAAGATGGAGACAATACTTTTATCGACCTTGGTAATGGAACTAGTATAACTCTAGAGAGTTTTGTGATCGCTGATTTGACTGCTGCTAACTTTTTAGTCAGTTAAATTGTAGTCTACCTCTAGCATGGCTCAGAAAATCAACACATGAAAAAAGCAGATAGTACCAGAGTAATCAATCTTGTTGGTCTATCTGCATTATATGTTTTAGATCATTGTTACCTGCTCAAAAACTGACGGAGCTTAATAGTACACCACTGTTATTTTAATGATGATGGTGACTGTGACTATGAGCTGCCTGTACTTTAGCTAACTGAGGATTTACTGTATTGCCAGATTCTCCCAGCAAAGCTTCAATTTGAGGATTTGCCCACTCTGCCGCCATCTGCGTAAATTTGGGATCACTATTGACGCAGGGCATGCGAATAAAGGTTACGTCTGAGTTTTTGTGCTGGAGACTATGGATAATATGATCTACATCTAGCAGAGTTTCATGGTTTTCCGTTGCAAAGCCGATGGGCATCATCACAATCGAAGTTGCACCCAAATCCATTAAGTTTTGCGCCGCCAGTTTAACATTCGGCTGTGTCCATTCAATTAATGGGGTGTCATGATTGAGCCAGCCTACAGAAATCAAAGGATATTTATCAATTAACTCTTCTCTAACTAGCTCATATAGAGCTTGGCTTTCATCAATCCCCGAAGTAAAACCTTTGGCTTTGTGGGGACAACCATGATTCATCAGAATGATGCCAACTTGCGAGGCTAAATGTCCTTGGGCTAACTCTGTTTCGATTTTCTCTTCTACCATCTGTGCCAGTAGCTTAATATAATCTGGCTTATTAAAGAATGAAGGAATATAGCGAGAACTTTTTAACCAATGAGTCTCTCCCTCAGCTTGATTTGCTAATGCCTTATTAACTTGTTCTACAGCAATTCCGCTAGTAAAGATCGAATCAACCACCAGCAAAGGATAAATTAAGATTTTCTCAAAGCCTTGGTCTTTTATTTCTCCTAAAACCTGTTCTGGTAGATAAGGAGCGCAGAAATTAAACGCTTTAAATACTTTGACTTTATCTCCCCAGGTTTCTTGAAGTTCTTGTTCAATTCCTGCTCTTTGATCTTCAAAAATGGCGTTATGGGGAGAGATAAAATTATCGTGCTGATGACTCCATTCATGTAAATCGAAAATTGCCAGTAGCTTAGCGATCGCAGGATAGATCCAAGTGGGAACGGGGGCAAACTTAGCTGTTAATAGGTTTAGAGCCTGTTCGTTATAATTGGCAAAGTCTTCATAACTTTCTACTTCACCGTAGCCCATTAATAATACGGCTACTCGATTGCTTTCATTATGTTCGGACTCATGATGATGATGATGTTCGTGAACTGTTTGAGTCGATTGATGGGAGATTGTAACCACTTGCTACTTCCTTTAATAAGTTGAATTAAGTTATGAGTCGGATTTAGAAGAGATTTTTGCCGTATTTTGCAGAGATAAACTAAAATCCTAGACCTATTAACGATTAAGCTAGCACTCAATTTTTAGTAGGTATCAGAGGAATTGCTAAAAGTTAATAAATAGCAGCATAAATTAAAACTGGATTAGAAAATTAGACGTTGTTGATGGATGGATCTGAACATCATAGTGTTACTGTTCGTCTTAAAGGATACCGCTTCGCATATAGTTTTTAGTCATTGGTTGATAGTTGTTAGTTTTTAAGGTAAAAATTTGTCATTATGTAACGATAGACAAAATTGTATTTACAAGATTTAACGTAGTTGGACTGTAATGACCGATATTCGTTTTCCCGCTATCAATCAAAATGATTTGTCACCTCTAAATGTGTCGGATACTAGGATTGTGGTCTGTCGTGGACGTAGCTGTCGCAAATACAACGCGGATCTGGTGTGGCACAATTTTGAACAACACTTACCGTCAGAAATTGAACTGATGTCTGTTCCCTGTCTAGGACAATGTGGTAGTGGCGCAATGGTAGTGGTTGAACCTGATCGAACCTGGTATTGGCAAGTTCATCCCGATGAAGTTAAAGTGATAATTCAGCAACACATCATTGGTAAAGCTCCTGTCAAAGCAATGCTCTATCCTAAGTTTCATCAATAGCTAGATTTAATGCTTAGTGTGAATCTGCTTCATTATTAACTATTGGTTCTTAATTTTTAGTCATTAGTATTAAAAGCTACTTACTTGATTTTTAATTGACATAAGGTGTATTAAGCAAGGTAACTATCAAGCTAATCATCAATGCTTAATGCTTAATGCTTAATGATAAATGTCAAACTGTCTCATCTCATTCTCAGCCACAGCTTGAATAATAAACATCATAAATAAATCTGTAAAATTTGGCGTTCGAGCATGAAACGAAAATTTGGGACTTTGCTGTTGGGTTTAGCGGTAACAATTGGCTTGACTAACTACTTTAGCGATCGCTTGTGGCAACCTTCGGCGATCGCACAACCAGCACCAGAAGAATTTAGCCTTGAACCAATGGATATGGAAAGATTGGATGCTATTTTACAGGAGCAGGTAGCTGGCAATATTGCAACTCAACCTGGACAATGGCGATTTTCCATCAATGAAATCTCAATTATTGTTTTAGCAGATCCCAATGCCAATCGAATGAGAATTTTTTCCCCGGTAATGAATGCGGAGGAATTGACATCAGAGCAAATTCAAAAAATGATGTTAGCTAATTTCCACACGGCTTTAGATGCTCGATATGCAATCTCTAATGGCTTTGTAGTCACCACCTTTATTCATCCTCTATATTCTCTACAGGAAAGAGATTTACTGTCAGCATTAAATCAGGTGTCTAGTCTCACTGCGACTTTTGGCACTAGCTATTCAAGTGGCGAACTGTTATTTGTTCCCAGAGGAAATGGTAATGGAGACAATCCTCCACCACCACCAGGACAATCTTCCCCCGAAGATGTTAATGCCAGAAAATTGGTCTTGAATTCTAAAACAGCACCGCTATAGCTATAGTCCCAAATGTTAGATAGTTTCAGTTCATCCAGGCGATCCGAAGGCTACCCTAAAGGACTCGGCTAAGCGACCGAAGGGAATGCTTTAGTGCATCGCGCGGAGCGTAATCGTAATTTTTTTTCGGTAAAGCGATCGCCAGAATTTATTTTGCACAACAAAATTTATTAGAATAGTAAATTTGCTGGAATAATCAGCTCTAACAGACATGCGATCGCAATAGGTCGTTAGTATTTTTTGTATACAAATGCTTTTTCTGATTTTTTTTACTGCTACTGTTAATTTTTTTCTATCAGTGAACTAGCAAGCAGACTCGCAACTAAACTTACAGCATCCCCTATTTGAAGAGGATTAATTTCAACATCAACGCCTCTTTCTTTGATTCTAGTCTCTGTAGCCGATTGTATAGGTTCCAGCCGCAGCGATCGCAAAGGTTAAAATTTGAGTGCCAGTTTGTTCGGCAAATTCATCTACATCAGGAGCATCAACAAAATTTGCCCCAGTATCAGCTAGTTCAAAGGTAAAACCATTAACATTTTAAAATGCGGTAACGAAATAAATCCACTGGTAATCTGAATATAGACTTAGATGTGGTAGGCACAAAATTTTTATTTTCTCGTTTTTATTAAGCTTTTTAGATCTGCTCACCCTACTGCTATGCCTGAACATTAGTAGCTTGTCATTCAACTAAAATACTTTCCGTACTGCCCTTAATCATTTTTACTAATTCATCAGACATATATTCATACTCGTCAGGAATATCCAGAACAACTATTGGGGGTAGAGTTAGATAACTATATTTGCTGATAATAATTTTGCGGTGTTTATGCTCCATTACCAAAATCAGATCAGCCCACTGAAGATCCCTTTCAGAAATTCGCTTTTTGGCACTGGCACTGGTTCCCGCAGAGCATACCTTTACTCTAGAATCATGACGATAGATAGCTTCCGCCGTGGGACTCCGCCATTTATTTTTGGAACAGACAAATAAGAGATTTACTGGCAAAATCAACAAGTGATGGTATTTCCTACAATGAGGATAATTTATCATCCTGGCGTTCTTGGAGTGAGATGACTTAATGACTAGCAAACCTCCCTCTAATGGTGGTAATTCTCAATCACCCATTAGTAAAGCTGTAACCCAAGCAGTTCAGAGAATTCAGGCAAAAGTTAATTTTAATTCGGCAAATTTTCACTCAGGTAAACCGACTCCCGAATTGAGGATTAAAGAAGCTAACGGCAAAGAAGAGAAATATCCCCTGGTGGGCGATCGCTATACTTTGGGGCGTAGTTCTCGCTGTGATATTAGTATTCGCAACCCCGTAGTTAGTCAGACTCATTTAACCCTCAAGCGAAATCGTAAAAAACCCCGCTCTTTTATCATTCAAGACGAACAATCTACCAACGGCATTTATCGAGGAAAACGTCGTTATAAAACTTTTTCTCTGTTCCATAACGAAAGCTTTACACTTGGTCCTCCAGAATTGGCGGCGGGAGTGACGATTAGGTATATCAATCCACCTCCACCGTGGCTATATGTTGTTCGCTATTCCCTCTACAGTCTGGTGGGAATGTTATGTTTGCTGCTGCTATTATTGGGAATTGAGTGGCTCAAAGTTCCCGTATATCCAATCCCCAGAGAGTCCACACTGCCGATTGTGGTTTATGCTCGTGATGGTGAGACTCCGATTAATCCAACAGCGCAAAACAATACTCACCGTGAGCTGAGAAAACTGTCTGACTTTTCATCCTATTTACCTGATGCGGTAATTGCTTCAGAAGACAGTCGTTTTTATTGGCACTTTGGTGTCGATCCCATTGGCATTACTAGGGCAGTAGTGATTAATCTCACCTCAGCTGAGTTAAGACAAGGAGCTAGTACTCTGACTCAACAGCTAGCCCGCAGCTTATTCCCCGAAGTTGGTCGCCAAAATACAGCGGGGCGCAAAATTCGAGAAATGATGGTAGCGCTTAAGCTAGAAACTTTTTATAGCAAAGATTTTATTCTCAAAACCTATCTCAATCGGGTTTATTTGGGTATTGGTAGCTATGGCTTTGAAGATGCAGCTCAATTTTATTTTGAAAAGTCAGCGGCAGATCTCAACCTCTCGGAAGCAGCAACTCTAGTGGCAATTTTACCTGCACCTAATTTGTATAATCCTGTCAAGGATTACGATACTGCGATTAGTTTACGGAATCGAATTATCGATCGCATGGTTAAGCTAGGTATGGTGGGTACAGAGGATGCCAATCGAGCTAGGCGATCGCGGATCGAAGTTAGCCCTAAAGCCCGTGACAGTTTTTCTAGCACCGTCGCTCCCTATTTTTATAGTTATGTCCTCGAAGAACTCCAAGAATTGCTAGGTTCCGATGTGGCACAGGAGGGTAATTTTATTATCGAAACTGCCTTAGATCCTCAGCTACAGCGACAGGCTGAATCAGCCGTGGCATATTCCATTGATAACAATGGCGATCGCTTAGGATACTCTCAAGGGGCTGTAGTAACTTTGGACACCAGAAATGGTAATATTCTGGCTTTGGTGGGTGGAGTTAATTTTGAACAAAGCCAATTTAATCGAGTTGTTCAGGCAAAACGACAGCCAGGTTCAACGTTTAAAGTCTTTGCTTATGCAGCTGCTCTTGAGCAAGGAATAGATCCCGATACAGAGTATCCCTGTTCGGCTTTAACCTGGAAGGGACAGCAATATCGTGGTTGTGAGCGCAGCACGGGCAATATTGATATGTATCGAGGTCTAGCTCAGTCAGAAAACGTCACGGCATTAAGAGTAGCGCGGGATGTGGGCTTGAGACAGGTGATCGATGTGGCGCAACGTCTGGGAGTATCTTCTTCGTTAATTGAAGCCCCTGGGGTAGTAATCGGACAAAGTGAAACCACAGTTTTAGAAATGACGGGGGCTTATGGCACTATCGCTAATGATGGAATTTGGAATAAACCCCATGCGATTAATCGCGTTTTGGATGGTAGTGACTGTAAAAATTCAGGCGATCGCAATACCTGCCGGGTGATTTATTTTTTTGACGACAGCGAAGAAACGGTGTTTGAAAATAATGAAACGGTCAGGGATGTTATGGAGCAAGATATTACTGACCAACTGACGGAAATGTTGCAGTTAGCCGTAGAAGAAGGGACAGGAAAAGCGGCATTTATCGATCAGGAAGAAGCGGGGAAAACTGGCACCACAGATAATAATGTTGACCTCTGGTTTATTGGCTATGTCCCTAAAGAGGATTGGGTTACAGGGGTCTGGTTAGGCAATGACGATAATACTCCCACTAGAGGTAGTAGTTATCAAGCTGCTAGTCTTTGGGGCAGGTATATGAAGCAGGCAGTTGGCGATTGATTACTTATTATTACTGATTACTGATTTTTTTCTTGATGATGGATGTTAATATTCTGCCGATTCTTTCTGCATCTTCATGCAAAATTTTTAGCTTCTCTTTATCAATTATTTCAGATTCAGCTAATATCTCTAGCCAAAAAATTGTTTCATAACATTCTTTCCTACTAATTTTTAGTTTATGTACAAAATCTGCATTACTTTCAGCATAAAGGCGCTTAGTTCGCCGCATATTTTACCTTCATATAGGTTTGCTCCAATTGACGTGCCAGACCTAATAAGCTGATAACTTAAGATTCCTCTAGATCCTGCATTTTGGTCTAGCCAGTTGCACAACTTGACTATTTTTACTGCCAACTTTTTACTAAAACTACATATATAAAATATCAATATTTGAATTGTTCATTAGTATAAGAATAAAGTTAGTAATATTTTATGCTCTAACTTTATCATCGCAATTACAGCTCATCTATATAAACAATCAGTAATCACTTTCAATTTTCCACCCTAACCGAGTTGGCTGTTGATAGATCTTTTTTAGAGTGTTGAGATCCCGTGCTGAGATGGAGGGGGGATCGCTTACCTGAGAAAAATAGAGGGCATCAGTTTTCTGAGGGCTGTGTCCCCAGATCCCCAAAGCATGACCCAATTCATGACGTATTGTGGCTAACAGGGATACTCCTGTAAAATTGGGGCTAACCTCAATGGTCATTCTCTGAGCAATTAAAGTTGGTTTCTCTGTTAGATAAAACTCGTAGTTAGTTTGTGCCGCAACTGCTCTTGGAATATCATACAACCCCGTATCAGAATTTAATTTTACTTCCCTTGATGGCTGCGATCGCAATATTAATATATCTGCCGTTTCTTTGTCTGCTACTTCTTCCAAAGGAAAATAAACCTGCCATTCGGCGATCGCCTGTTGCACTAACGCCGTCCATTGCTGAAAACGTTGGTTAGCAGCGGACTGTTCAGTGCTAGTGGACTGTTGTACATAAACCTTGACGGGAAATGCTGACCAGACTAAATAACCCAAAGGGGTTGACTCAATCTGTGCAAAGTAATTCCCTTGGTTAGCTTGATCGTGCCATTTTGCTAAAAAAGCTGGTAGAGGATGAATTTTTAGAGATGGTAGATCTTGAGAAAAACTAGGCTGAGAACAAACTATTATATTCCAACATAACAAACTAAGAAAAGTAGCGATCCCTAAGCAAGCTACTTTTAGCAATTTCCAGCGCCACTTATCCATCCTGGTAGATTAAATTCATCCAGCTAACTAGGATTGCCAAATTTGGCTAGAATTACCGTGAATGAGATGAAAGTAATTGCTAACGCCCAGGTGATTCTATTAAGAGCATTTTCCGCACTTTTAGTACTGGTGAACATTTGCGACTGACCACCAATCCCTCCTAAACCGTCACCTTTGGGGCTATGTAACAAGACAAATACAATTGTTAAGAAAGCAGATGCTGCCCAGATAATTTGTGCTACTAAAGTAGAAGTGTCGCTCATTACCAAATTTTTATTTAAGTTTAATTTTTAGATTTAAGTCTAACCATTATTGTACAATCACTAAAGAGCTATCCTCAACTAATTTTGTAGCTAACAGTTGGTAGGAAGTCATGTCTTAGAGCAATCATACTTCTCTGGAGCAAGAGTTCAGGGTGTTTGGTGTGTCTCACCAACCCAGCAGCGATTATCATCAAGATGACTGTTTTTCACCCTAAACAACGCCTGTTTTACCTCGAAATCTGAATTGGAGTACGGTTTGGTTTCGCTTCATAAACTGCTGTCTCAATCAGAGATTTCCCTGTCATTTCTTCAGGTTGCGGAATCTGCAAGATCTCTAAAATTGTGGGAGCAACATCTGCCAAACAGCCATCTGCCCGCAAAGGAACATCTGTACCATGACCGATGATTTTCCTTGCTTCTCCTTCAACTAGAATAAAAGGAACTGGGTTAGTAGTATGAGCCGTCCAGGGGTTGCCGTCTGCATCCTGCATGTATTCTGCGTTACCGTGATCAGCAGTAATTAAAAGCGTTCCTCCAGCCTGATTGACTGTTTCCACCACTCGACCTAAACAGCGATCAACAGTGGCGATCGCTGTAATCGCAGCTTCCATATTGCCTGTATGCCCAACCATATCAGGGTTAGCATAGTTAACTACAATCAAAGAGTAGACTTGCTGCTTAATTGCTGCACAAACTGCTTCAGTGACTGCCTCTGCTGACATTTCAGGCGCACGGTCATAAGTTGCCACCATCGGGCTTTGAATTAATTCTCGATCCTCTCCTTCAAAGGGGAGTTCCAAACCACCATTGAAAAAGTAGGTGACGTGGGGGTATTTCTCGGTTTCTGCGGTACGAAACTGGCGCAGACCTTGGTTTGCAATTACTTCGCCTAAGATATTGGTCAAATTTTGGGGTTTGAAAGCTACTTCGACTGATAAATTAGGATCGTACTGAGTAAAAGTTACAAAATGAAGCGCCTCAATTTTTTCTCTAGCAAATCCATCAAAATGATCACTGACGAAGGCATAGGTTAGCTGTCTTGCCCTATCAGGACGAAAATTATAGAAAATGACCGAGTCTCCTGATTCAACTGCCCCAGTCGCCAACCTGGTGGGAACAATGAATTCATCAGTCGTATCTTGAGCATAGGAACATTCGAGAATTTCCGCAGCTGGTCTGGGATCAATGCTTTCTTCTTTTGTCATGATCTCGTAGGCTAGCTGCACTCGATCCCAACGGCGGTCTCGATCCATTGCATAGTAACGACCGCTAATAGTCACAATGCTTCCCACACCCACTTTATCAATAGCAGCCTGAATTTTACTTAACGCCTTAATTCCTTCTGTGGTGTAGGTATCCCTGCCATCGGTAATTGCATGAATGCAAACATCCCTGACATTATTGGCTTTAGCCAGATTTAAGAGACCAATTAGGTGTTTGAGGTGAGAATGAACTCCGCCTTCAGAGCATAAACCAATCAAATGTAGTTTACCACCCACAGCATTAACTTTAGTGCAAGCATCGATCAGGGCTTCATTATCTAACAAAGTACCATCGTCTACTGCATCGGAGATCCTAACTAGCTCTTGGGGAACCACTCGCCCTGCGCCCAAATTAAGATGTCCTACCTCTGAATTTCCCATTTGACCATCAGGCAACCCCACATCTTTACCCGATGTGTTGATTAGCGTATGGGGGTAAACAGCCTGCAAGCTACTAAATATTGGAGTCTGAGCTGTGGCAATAGCATTAGCGTCTGTTGACTCACGATGACCCCAACCATCCAGAATAGCTAGCACCACTGGAGAAACAGGTGCTTGAACCATAATTATTCCCCTATAATATTCTCTCTCTGGCACATTTATTTATGACATCACAGACTGTTATAGCTGGATGCCATTGTTTTAACTGGTCATGGAAATAATGATTAATGCCAGTTTATTAATCACTAATTTACCCTACATCTTGACGAATTCAAACTATTTAGTTTTTTTTGTCTTTCGGCAATAATAATATCTAGGTCTGGTCTTCCAGTAATCTTTAGTCGCCAGTCTGCCCAAATTCCATAAAGCAAATCGGCGATCGCGCCTATAATTGGTATCTTAGTAATAGCGTAAATCCATCCCATGCCTAGACTTTCGTAAGCTTGTCTAAAGACTTCAACATCTCTAATTATGGTGCCATCAGCTAATATTGCGTGAATTCTCCCCATAGCAGTGGCGAACTCGATCCCATTGTTATCCTGGGGATCGTAATCAAGGCTAGAAATATCGATAAATTTAATGATTCCCTGACCTGCATCTTTTTTGGTTAGGAAATTGACTTCCTTGACACAAAGAGGACACTCTCCATCGTAAAGCAGCTTGATTTTCCAAGAACGCTTGGCTGATTCAGAATTGTTTGCTGGTGTTGTCACAGATGTCATGGCTTCAATTAATCAATCTTAAGTTATTACAATCTGGTTAGATTTCTCTAGGATTCAGGTTCTTGCTTACTGTGGAGGACTAAATATCAGTGCAAGTCAGGGTCAAGCTGAGACTACAAAGACGAAGCTAGTTTTGGAGGGAGTCTGTCTCAAAACTTTTTCTAAACAATTAATCTGCAAGATAAGAAGAGAATGACAGCCATCAAATATTCAAAGAATTATTCTGATTCAACATCAGATCTGATGAGATCTATCGATTTGGAAAACTCCGAACCGAAACCTCAAGCTATGGTTATTAGGAGTTTAAAGCGATGGAGTTACGCTCAAAGATAAATTCACTGTAGTCAGCTATGGTATCTGTTCCTGCATAGCTAAAGAAAGCTTCTAAGGCTAACCAAATACCGAGCCTAAATACCAACTTTTTCCATTTTACACTCATGGCTTTCCGCTTAACGAATCGTCTTTATTTTACTTCTGTTACTAAAGTTAACAACTAATGTAAAGAAAAGCAACAAAAAACTGAGTATTTGTAATACTCTTCCTGTTGAATATGCTTGGTAACAGGTTGTGAGTAAATTCTTCTAGGTTGAAGCTGATAAATTTATGCAATCAACAATTGACCATATCTGATCTCGAATATAAGGAAGAAGGCTTCAGATAGAGCTGACCCAAATTTCTTAGTCAGTTATTTTTAGCCAACTTTAGAAGAAAAGATTTTAGATTGAGCGGGATTCAGAATCGGGAAAATAACGATTGTAACCTAAGGGGTTAAAGACTGATTTAGCCCAAAACCACCACCAGTGAAAATAAGAATAAGGATTATCGTTGGTAAAATATTCGGGAGCAATCCGCTTCAGCTGAGGAAGATATATCCAAGGAACATTGGGAAAAGTGTGATGTTCGTCATGATATCCAGTGTTAAATAAAGGTATATTCGTCCAGTGATAAGTAGAAAATGTTTTGCCCTGTTGATAAATATGATGTTCTGCGATTGACTGTCCTCTGAAGGTAATACCCCAGTTACTAGCCATTAAGGTCAAACTCCAGAATAGATATAAGGTTGCCTGGGGACTAAAGACAAACCAGGCAAAAGTGTAGAAAGAGAGGGAAGTTATGATTAACAAACTATTAAATCCTCTGGACACCTGCGCCGACTTTATCTGGCGAGGATCGGCTTTGACGATCCTCGCCATGATTGCATCTGTAAAGATTACTCCTCCAGGCAGCAGGTGGAGTAGACTCTCAATCGTGCGCCAAGTAGGATGATTGAGCGCAAATTTAACTCGGTTGCGATCCCATAGTTCATGATCGTACTGATAATCGTTGAGCTGAAGATGGTGGGTCTTGCCGTGAACCCCAATATAAGTTAAAGACTCACTAAAAGAGAGTGAGCCACAAACGATTAAGAATAAGGCGAGTCTGGAACCAAACTTAGTTCTAAAAATTAAATTATGTGCTGCTTCATGGACAAAAATCCCCAATGAATGGAGGATAAACTGTCCCAGCAAAAAAGCGATCGCCCCTACAAAATACCAAGGTAAGTCTTTAACTAGCCAGGCAACTAGCCACTGTAAAGCAACTAACAAAGCGATCGCCAAGATGGAAGGAGGATAGTTGCCAAAATACTGTTTAATCTCGGGATGCTGGCGTAGTATTTCTTGGCTACGTTCAATGTGCCATTGGCTATCGATTGACATAAAAAACTTAAATTGGCAGAGTTTATTTCATATTGATGGATTTGTAGTTGGTAGTTGTTTTCTTAATTAGAAGCTATTTAGCTCTCCGATTCTGGATTAGCCGCCATAGGAGCAGATTCTTCAACATTGGGGGTGTCAGCAACAGAACTTGCCGCTTCTTTATCTTCTGGAGAATTTTCGGCGGAGGTCACCTCCGAGACAGGGTTTTGAGCTTTTTCCCATCTTGCCTCAGCATCTGCCATTACCTGGTCTAATTTCTCGATATTTTCACCAGGATATGACTCTAAAGCCTTGATTGAAAGTGACATCCGATTTTGATGCTCATCAATTTGCTTGATCACAACTTTGAGAGCTTGCCCTACTTCAAAGATAGTATTCAGAGATTCAACCCGCGCACTACTGATTTCCTTAATATGGAGCAAACCTGTCGCTCCCGATAAGTCAATAAACACCCCGTAAGGTTTAATATTTACTACTTTGCCTGCCATCAAGGCACCTTCTTCAATACTATTCATTGCCACAGCACGCATGGCATCCCGTTGAGATAAAACTAGCTTACGGTTTTCTTGATTAACTTCCAGAAACGTTGCTGTTAACAGTTGTCCCACCAGAGATTCTAAGTTATCCCGTTGTTGAAGATGCGATCGCGGGATAAAAGCCCGTAATCCTGCAACCTCACCCATTACCCCTCCTTTATTTACTCCTGTCACTCGCATCTGAGTCGATTTACCCGTTTCTGCCATCTCCTTGATATCTGCCCAAGCTTGATCTAAAGCGAGCTGGCGCACAGAAAGAGTAACCTGTCCCTCAGAATCCTGTTCGCGAATAATCAAAAACTCTCTAGTTTCCCCAACGGGTAGAGTTGCTTCTAAATTATTCACAAAACCTAATGCTGCTTCATTAGTCGGGACAAAAGCAGGAGATTTACCCCCAATATCAACATATGCCCCATCAGAGGTAATTTGGACTACCGTTCCTTGTATTTTCTGCCCTCTCGTAAACTCATAGTCATATTCTTGAAGGGCACTCTCAAAATCTTCCATTGAGAAAGCTTGAGCAGAGTTAGGAACGGAGGATGAATCAGACATAGTAGTGATATATGGTGAATATTTGCGGGCAATTAACTCAAATTTTGCCGTTACTGCCAACTTTTAATTTAAAGAACAAGAGTACTCAAATAACATAGCAGAAAGACTGAGCAAAAAAGAGAAACTGAGTAGATTTTAAACTACTTACAGCTTTTGGCTAAACAAGTCTAGCACTTTTTTCCAGGCATCTTTCGCTACATCAGGATTATAACTGTCACGACTGTCACACATAAATCCATGAGTTGCCCCTTGATAACGAAATAGTTGATGGTCAATGTTTTGTTGTTTTAATTCCGCTTCTATTTGCTCGGTTTGTACATTGGGAATTAAAGGATCTTCTGTGCCAAAGAAAGTATAAATTGTCCCAGTAATATCTTTGGTGTGAGTAATAGTTGGCTCATCTTCCCCTGGACACCAAGTAGCAATCTGTGCGCCATAAAAAGAAGCTGTAGCTGCCACCTGCTCTAAAATAGCAGCCAAATAAACCACATGACCGCCGAAGCAGAAACCAATTGTTCCTACTCCTTCTTGCTTAACTTGGGGCATCTGGTAAAGATAATCGATGGTTGCTTGAAGATCGCTAATTAACTCCCTAGCTTTAGTCTGAACTTTGTATTCTCTACCTCGTTTCACATCTTCTTCTGTATATCCCACTTCAAACCCTGGTGCCTGACGCTGATAGATCGCAGGAGCGATCGCAATATAACCTTCTCTGGCTAATCTCTCCGTAACATCACGAATATGCTCATTAACTCCAAATATTTCCTGAATTACGATTACGGCAGAAACATTATCCTTTAACTCATCAGGTTCAGCTAAATAAGCATCAATCGCCAAATCTCTATTCTGAACTTGCACCCACTTACTAGATACTTTCACTATTTGATCACTTATTACTACAAAATGTTCAATGTTCAATGCTCAATGTTAAAGAACGCCTTTAGAACTAGGAATATTTCCTGCACGACGGGGATCAATTTCCGTTGCCATCCGCATCGCCCGAGCAAAAGCCTTAAAAGTAGCTTCGATAATATGGTGGGAATTAATCCCGTCCAGCTGACGAATATGTAAGGTCATTTGGGAATGATTAACCACTGCCACAAAAAATTCTCTGACTAGCTGAGTATCATAAGTGCCAACTCTTTGAGTCGGAATTTCTAATCCATAACTCAGATAAGGTCTCCCCGAAAAATCGAGAGCTATCTGCACTAAAGATTCATCCAGAGGTGCCACAAAATGACCAAAACGAGTGATCCCCTTGCGATCGCCTAGTGCTTCAGCCAATGCCATGCCTAAAGTAATGCCGACATCCTCATTTGTATGATGATCGTCAATCTCAATGTCTCCTGTTGCTTTAACCTCAAGGTCGAGCAACCCATGAGAAGAAATCTGATTTAACATGTGATCCAGAAAAGGAATCCCCGTATCGGCATGACATTTTCCAGTCCCATCTAGATTTAATTCCACCTGGACATCCGTTTCTCCAGTAGTACGGCTCACAGATGCAGTTCTAGTTTTGCCCAATAGATGATGATCAAAAGAGGAGGCTTGATGATTATTTTTCAGCTGTGCTTCGCGATCGCTAGTTTGCATAACTACTCTTGATTAATAATATGAGTTCATTGTAATTGTGAACCGAAGCTAGTTAATAGTGAGGGTGAACCCGAAGGGCTGATTGCTATTAGCTTTAAAATTAGCTTTAAAAAGCTACATGCCCATGATCTCATATCCAGAATCAACATAGATCACTTGTCCCGTAATTCCACTAGCAAGGTCACTAGATAAAAAGGCAGCAGTGTTACCAACCTCAGTTTGAGTCACAGTACGACGCAGAGGAGCAGTGGCTTCTACATGACGAATCATATCTAAGATGCCTCCTACCGCAGAGGATGCCAGGGTACGGATCGGTCCTGCGGAAATGGCATTGACTCGAATATTATCTTGACCCAACTCCGCCGCTAGATAGCGAACGCTCATTTCCAAAGCTGATTTAGCAACTCCCATCACGTTATAGTTAGGAATCACTTTGACCCCTCCCAGATAAGAGAGGGTAACAATGCTACCTCCATCTGTCATCAAGGGTTTGGCTCTACTGGCTAAACAGTTCAGTGAATAACTACTAATATCTAAAGCCTTAGCGAAACCTGCCCTAGAGGTAGCAGAAAAATCTCCTGTCAAATCTTCTCTTTCAGCAAACGCCAGACAGTGAACCAAAATATCCAACTTGCCCCATTCTTGAGCAATAGTGGCAAACATTGAGTCTAATAGCTCATCATTTTGCACATCACAGGGAACAACAATACTGGGAGCAAGAGGCTCAACTAACTCTCTAACTTTTTTCTCGAAACGCCCTCGCTCATCAGGAAGATAGTTGACTCCAATATTTGCACCAGCTTGGTGAAGCTGCTGGGCAATGCCCCAGGCAATAGAACGATTATTGGCTATTCCTGTAACGAAAGCATTTTTTCCAGTTAAATCTAACACGATTTTTTTCTAATTGTGATTGCAATTATCTATCCTACAACTGCCTGGGGAAGTAAATTTATTTCTCTTGCTATTTTTGAGCTGTCAGCGGCGATCGCTTATAATCTAAGCAACCCAAAACTTTACTCGATCATCAATTACTGTTCCTGCTAGCAAAATTTAGCATACTCAATTTATGCATACTCAAATTTTTTGCTTAATCAAGCTAATTTATTGTCAATAGTTCGTTATTATTTTGACCAGAGTTCACTGCGGACAAAATAGAGGATATCCAGCTAATAATTTCAAACATCGATTCTCATCAAGATAAATGGCACTAGGTGCCAGTAATACCGACGAGAAACAAATTGAGGTTGTAGTATGAGAATATGTAACTACTATTAAAGATAATTAATTTATCAATCCCATCATCTTTAACTTAGATCTAGGTTATATGGAACTCCCTTTGACACAGAATCAGCCCCTCGCCTCGGTATTTCGTAAACTTGGTCGTGGTTCTTTCCCGCCAATTGTGGAGAGTTTTGAACGTGGCAAAACTATTTTCTTTCCTGGCGATCCAGCGGAGCGAGTTTATTTTTTATTAAAGGGTGCGGTTAAGCTATCTCGTGTTTACGAAGCAGGAGAAGAAATTACCGTGGCATTACTGCGGGAAAATACCGTCTTTGGCGTACTTTCTTTGATCACTGGTCAAAAAAGCGATCGCTTTTACCATGCTGTAGCATTCACCTCGGTAGAATTATTATCGGCACCAATTGAGCAGGTAGAAAAAGCCCTTAAAGAAAATCCTGAATTAGCAATGTTGATGTTGCGCGGACTATCTTCGCGCATTCTCCAGACTGAAATGATGATTGAAACCCTAGCTCATCGGGATATGGGTTCTCGTTTAGTTAGCTTTCTCTTGATCCTGTGTCGTGATTTTGGCACACCAACTACGGAAGGAATTAAAATTGACTTAAAATTATCTCATCAGGCGATCGCCGAAGCTATTGGTTCAACTAGAGTTACTGTTACCAGACTGCTAGGGGATTTAAGAGACAGAGAACTGGTTTCTATTCACAAGAAAAAAATAACGGTGCATAATCCCGTGGCTTTGAGCCAACAATTTGCCTAAAATGGTTGAGTTAACAATAATAGTACTGGTGACTAAATAGCTAACAATAAATACCCTAGACCAGCTAGTTTCCGTACTAATTTACTCATATCACTTCTAATGACCAGTGGTTACATCCTGATTGCAGCAATTTTTCTCCTGGGCGGTATCATTGCGGCATTCGGTGATCGTTTAGGGACGAAAATAGGTAAGGCTCGCCTGAGACTATTTAACCTTCGTCCTCGTCAAACTGCAATGCTGATTACAGTGATTACGGGAATGTCAATTTCTGCTCTCACTTTAGGTATTTTATTTGGCTTGAGTGGCTCCCTCAGAAGAGGGGTATTTCAGCTTGACGATATTCTCAAGCAAAGACGTCAATTAGAGGGAGAACTAGCGCAAGCTAGGGAAGAACAACAACAGGTTCAGCAACAGCTGATCGAAGTCAGGCAGCAACAAAGTGAGGCGGTGGTTAATCTTAATTCGATTAATCAGGACTTTGAGCAATCAAAACAACAGGTTAAGCAAATTTCTGGTCAAGCTCAAAAATTACGTCAGGAGCTTGATAGCTTATTGACGGAAAGGGAAAAGCGTCAGGAGCAGCTAGCACAACTTCAACAGCAGAGTCAGGAGCTACAGACACAGCTTCAGCAGCGAGAACAGCAAATTAGCGAACAAGATTTAGTTTTAACGCAAAAGGAAGCACGGCTTCAGGAACTGGAACAACAGCAACAACTCCTGCAAGCTCAAGTTCAAGAACGGGATCGCTCTATTGCTCAGCTAGATGAGGCGATCGCTGGAGCGGAAGTGAGTCTGAAGCTAAGAACTAATAGATTAGAGCAGCTAGAATCTCAGCTTAGTTTCCTATCGCAAAATGTCGCTGTTTTAGAACAGTCTTATCAGGAATTGAGGGAGAAGAAAATTGCCGTATTTAGAGGGCAAGTATTATCTTCTGCAGTAGTCAGAATAGTCGATCCCAATGCAGCAAAATCAGCCATTGATAGTCTCTTGAGACAGGCTAACAGCAATGCTGTCAAAGCAACTCAGTTTAACGGCTCAAAATCGCGGCAAAGGGTTGTTAGTATTACTAAGTCTCAGGTGGAGCAGCTAGAGTCTCAAATTAAAGATGGACAAGATTATGTGATCCGCATTCTGTCTGCGGGTAATTATGTTCAGGGGGAAAAAGAAATTAGAGTTTTTGCAGACTTGGCTCTAAATCAAGAGATTTTTCAGGCAGGAGAAGAGATCGCCACAGTTTCCATCGATTCCCAGAATATTAATCGGCAGGAAGTCCAAGAAAGATTAAATTGGCTTTTAGCAGTTTCTAAATTCCGCGCTCAACGAGCAGGAACCTTGGGGGAAATTGAAATAGGTGATAATAAGGTGGAAAATATCGTCAATTTTGTCAATCAAGTTACTCAAGCGACAGAACCTGTAAGGGAAATTAAAGCGGTAGTTTCTGAGAATACCTACACCGCAGGACCCTTAAAACTGGATTTTGTCGTAATTCAAGATGGCAAAGTTATTTTCAGCACTTAAAAACAATTAAACTAGCTAGTGAGTAATCTAAAGTGAAAACTCTGACCATACTGGGTTTCGATCCTGGACGGGATAAGTGCGGAGTAGCGATTATGAATAATCAGCTCATCACTGTTTATCATCAGGTAATTGATGCTGCTCAGGCGATCTCGATCTTGGAACAGTTAGCTGCTCAGTATGCCGTAGATCTTGTCGTAATCGGCAATGGTACCACTTCAACAGCCTGGCGTCAGCAGATTGAGTATCGTCTGTCTCAGGTGCCTGTAATGACTGTTAATGAAACCAATAGTACCTTAGAAGCACGCGATCGCTACTGGCTCATGTATCCTCCACGAAGATGGCAACGCCTCGTCCCTCAGAGTTTGCGGGTTCCACCCCGCCCTGTAGATGACATCGTGGCAATTCTCTTAATTGAAAGATATCTAAATCAAGCCCATAATACCAGGGATGTAGCTCAGGATCATCAGCAATTAGAGTAATTAGTGATAACTGAGGTTACGCTAGACCAGGAAAAATCTATAATTTCGATTAACGATACCAACATATAAGATATCACTGTTCCCTATTCCCAGACTTTACAGATTGATTAGGGAGTAATATCAGTGATTAACTTACATTTTTAGCTACATCTTGGTTCTAACGGTAAAAGTATAGTCGCCACCAGCCTCTAACTGGTGATCGCAGCGTTCGAGAAAGCGTTCGAGAGGCTCTTGAATCAAAGCTCTGCCTAAGGAAGGTTGGACAGACAGTCTTCTTTGACGAAAACGCCATCTAAATTGCCATTCATACTGAGCAGCCTGGACTTCTCCCTCAATTTTGCCCATTGAGATGGATTGTTGGGTAATGCGAACATGGGCAATGGTTTCTGGTAGGTAACTACGGTTCACAATCTCTGAAGAACATTTATTCGCTAAGTGGACGTGGTTTAAATAAATAATATAGCTACTCTCAACAATCAAAACTGCTTGCGATGAGGCATCTTGTTCTATTTACTTCTAACTGCAATGAGTCCAGATGACCGACTTTGCTTCACTCCTGAGCAAAACTCTCGCTAAACTTATCAAAGTGGGTCCTATATCTTAAATAAAAATTAAATACGTCAAGTTTTCACAACATATTGTTACACATCTGTTAATATTATTTACATAAATTAATATAATTTAGATTTTAATAATCTCTGATAAATAACCCTTGCGTTATCGTGCCAAAGCGAAACTTATGTCCTGGGAAATACGGCATCATTAATGACTTCGTCTAAGGATCAGCAGTGTACCAGGTAGTCAAACTCTACTCATATGGGCAACAGAGATCTTTAGTCTGGGAAGGGCGATCGCTTTAGTTATAGTCGTGGATTTTTAATCTTCATTGCTGTTTTCCTCAGCTAGGTTGATTAACTAATCCTGACTTAATCTTGGCTCCAGAAGATATGTCAATATTATTATGATTTTTGCTTACACTAATTACCGTTTATGCTTCAGCTAAGGCTGATTAATTCAGGATTAAATGTTTAATTTGTACCCATACCAATCGAAGACTAAGATAACCGAAGCTTGCCAGCTATTGGAAGAGTATCGGTTGGGAGAGCGTAATTTTAGTCAGGTTAATTTAGTCAAGGCTTCATTAACTGATGTCAAGTTAACTAACGCCAATTTTTGGGGTGCTAGCTTTTCTGAAACTAATTTAAGCCATAGTGTTTTACGAGGTTCTAATCTGGAAGAGTGCAGCCTTGAGGGTGCAACTTTGTGGCGTACTGATCTCAGTCGAGGAAAACTGAGACAAGCAAATTTTCGTAATGCCTTGATGATCTGCGCCAACTTAACTCAGACCAATTTATTCAAAGCCCTACTCAGCGATGCAGAAATGCGGTTGGTCTCTTTAGTCGAAGCCAACTTAAGCCAGGCAGATCTGTCAGGAGCAAATCTAAGCTATGCCGATTTAAGCTATGCCAGTTTGCAAGGGGCTAATCTTAAGGGCACAATACTCACGGGAGCAAGGCTTGCTCACGCAGATTTAACCGATACCAATTTAAATCAAGCTATTTTGTTTGGGGCAGATTTGAGTCAAGCCATTCTGTCTAAGTCAAAAGCTGATTGTAGAATTTTACTAGATGATTAAAAAACTTTTTTAGTATCTGTAGAAGCTAGTAGTAAGTAAGTAGATGTGACTAAACATACAAATGGGCTGACCATAGGGACAGCCCTAAAGGACATGTGCGCGATGCGTATCGAGTACATGGGGCTATATGCCCTTTGTAGCATCTTCCTTGGGGAAAGCCTTTGTTTAGGGAAGCGGTATCCCCTTGCGGGACACCTGCAAATAAGGTCAGGGAAAAAATTAGCACTACTATCTTATAAATAATCTCGCCCACCTACCTAAATTAGTATCGATTCGATACCTCCTCCTAAATGATTACTGTCGGAAAAGTAAGTTGCTGTGAAAAACAAGATGAACTTGAATAACTCTCTTCTCTGGGATTTGGTAACCGAATATGCAGAGCTACGTCCTCAAATATATTTCAAGTCATCCCTAACAGCTCTAGCTTGTGCCATGCAAGATTTAGTATTAACTGATAACGAAGAGTATTTAGTAATTGCTAATTTTCAGCACGAGCGGTATTTTCGAGACTATGAGCGCCGTTTTCATCAGATGGCGACCAAAAGTGACCAGGTGTATATCCTGGGAGTGCCTGATACTGAATCTAGTTTTGCGGTAGATAACTCAAAATACGAAACTGTTCCTTTAAAAGTAACGGATACCCTAGCAGGAGAAAGGTATTTAGTAATTATTGGTCAACGCTACTCAGCTTGTTTTGCAGCCCAGGAGAAATTGGCGGTTAAAGACTTGGGTAATTTGCCCGCAGTGAGAGATCAAGGAACAAGATACGAAGGTATTTGGACTTTTGATCGTGATATTGCCTACAGTGCAGCGGACTGGTTGCTGGGTAGAATTAGTAATTTTCGTCCTGAGTTACGCTCAAAAACTGAGCAAGGAAGATAATTGTTTGTCACCAAAAGGAAAAACCGATCTTTATCTCAACTAACAGCTCATTCAACCGATCTGGACATCTTTACTCAAAGTTTAGTCACTTATCTCCAGGCTGGTCAGTACAAACTGCTTAAAGCATATAGAGCGATCGCTACTGCCGAACGGAAAGAGGTTCTCAGTAATAAAATCGCTGCTGCTCAGCGTAGTTCCCTGGAGCCAGAATCAATTCTTGCCAATACCGTCAAAGAGTTAGGTCTAGTGTTTCCTCAATGTCGCTGTCTACTGTATTGCCTCAGTCCAGGTGATATTGAAGTCCAAATTAAATACGAAGCTGTCCCAGATTCAATGGCTTCTCTCAGGGGAGAAACTTGGTTAACTGCGGATAACCCCTTGTTCATAACAGCTCAAGCCCAGCAAGCAAGTTTGATTATTGATGATATAAGCAATAATGCCTATTTGAATCATAATCCTGTTCTCAAAGACAAGATTTTACGAGCAGGCATAAAGTCCTGGTTAATGGTTTCGATTCGTTATCAAGGAACTCTGCTGGGAATGTTGGAACTGCATCAGGTCGCCAATAGAGACTTTCAGTGGCAGCCTGAAGATATTTCTTTAATTGAAGCAGTTGCTACTAGTGCTGGAGCAGCCTTAACTCAAGCTAGTTCTTATACAAATTTATTAGAATTGAATGTCCAATTAGAAGCAGTAGAGCAGATTCAAAATAATTTAATTGCGATCGTGGGACATGAGTTGCGAACGCCCCTGACTACGATTAAAATCTGTCTCGAAAGTTTAGCATCAGAGCCAGATATGGCGGCTAATCTCAAGCAGACGATGCTGGATACAGCTTTAGGAGATACCGAAAGACTAGAGCAGTTGATTCAAAATTTCCTAACTCTTTCTCGGTTAGAGGCAGGAAAAGCATATCAGAATATTGAGTCTCTGACCCTTGATTATGCTCTCAATTTAGCTCTGCGTCAGATCCAAAGCACTTCTCGAATTAAGCAGCTACCTGAAATTAAGTTGGAGTTGTCTCCTGAGCTACCCCAGGTTTTAGCTGACATTGATGGGTTGGTTGATGTTCTAACCAAGCTTTTGGATAATGCCTGTAAATTTACTCCTGTTGACGGCAAAGTTGTGGTGCAAGCTCAAATCGCCAAAGTAGTAGAAAATCACAAAACTGAAAGAGAACGCCACCGAGAACTATTAGAAGTAATTATTAGCGATACTGGTCGCGGGATAAGTTCGGAACTGTTAGAAATTATTTTTAATCGCTTTGCTCAATCTGAAAATTTTCTCCGTCGTACAGCTGGCGGAACAGGTTTGGGCTTGGTAATTTGTCGTCAGATTATTCAAGAAATGGGAGGGAAAATTTGGGCTACCAGCGATGGGGAAAATAAGGGCAGTCAGTTTCACTTTACTTTGCCGATTGAATCGTAATTTGACAGCTGAACTAGTAAAAAATAACTTTCTACTGATAAAACCCATTGATCTCTAATTTTTCCATTGTTTGAGAATTGGTAAAATCTCATCAAGTCCATCAACTACGGCATCTACCTCCTTAGGTTCAGACCAAAACTGATTACGTTTCCAAATTGCTTTTAAACCAGCATTTTTTGCTCCCACAACATCAGCTTGAGGGTTATCGCCAATATAAACACTTGTTTCGGCGATCGCTTTTAATCTTGATAGTGCTATCTGAAATATTTCTGGCTGTGGTTTTCTGATTTGTTCAGCTTCAGAAATTACAATTGTATCAAAGTAGTCTTCAATGCCTAATCCTTGAATTGAATTAGATTGAAAAACTGTGCGCCCATTTGTAATCATACCAAGCAAATAATTTTGCTGTTTTAGCCAATTTAGAGTTTCGATTAGATGCGGAAAAGGAAGACAATGATTAATAAATTGGGTTTCATAATCATTGAGCAAATATTGCCAGTTTACTCGGGAAATTTCAAATTTTTCGATTAGGCGTTGGTATACTTTATCTTTCCAGACATGACCGCGACAATCCAACTCAATAAATCGGCTAATATAGTCTTGCTTATCAATATGTCCTAAAGATGTGAGAAATCTATCGTATTGGTTGGCAACAAAATTTTGTAGTGATGAATCTCGATCAAGTAATGTTCCATCTAAATCGAAGATAACTGCTTCAACCATATAGCATTAAAACTTGTGGGGATAAATTGCTGTCGGGCATGATGTTCAATCATCAGCTGTAACAGCCTTTGAGTACATGCCCATCTGGATTATGCAGGATAGATTCTTAAGCGACGATTTGGTTCATCGCCAAAGCTATCAGACTGTAAACGATAGTGTTCAATTAATTCATGCTGCATTTTACGGACTTTTGCTGATCGCGGTAATAATTCGACAGGTTGTCCCTTGGGAATCACTATTTGCTCGACGGCGAGTCTCGCTTCCTCTAACGCTTCAATTTCATCATCATTGCCTGCCTTAGTAAACAGACGTAAATCCGTTGGTTCAGGGACATTGGGGTCATCTAGATTGAGAATCTGGCGAAATACCCGTGTTACCTGGGGAATAGTATTGGATTTAACTGTATAGATAGGAAGATGACGGTCTTTGGCAATGGAGCGTAATTTAGAGTGATGTTTGATTTGCGACCGCAATGCCACTACTGCATCGGCTTGATCTAAATCTTTAGTCAACATCACAGGTAAGTCTAAAACCTCGATCACCTGATCCAACTGAGAACGACCAATACCATAAGCGTAGATATAGACAGGCCAATCTTCGCCATTAGGACCAGGGGTGCGTATTTTTTGACTCTGAGGTTCTTTAGTCTGCCAAGAACGCTCTAACATGGTCTCAAAGTCAGAATTACCACGTTTTGACTTAGTTTCCAGGGCGACAGGAGTCATTTTGCCCGACGCTCTCAAGCCTTGGGGAGGCAAAGCTGTGACTCCACTGCCATTCCTTGAGGGCAACAATTTAAAGGGAGATTTTGATTCCTCGTGGATAATCGTTACTTCACCACTATCGTCAACAGTTCTGACCTGGGCAGGTGGTTCTATCCCCCGTAGCAAAGTATCAATTGTGGCAGAGACATCGTCGTGAACTACCCAGCGCTGCCGTTCTAACATCTCCACGGCGATCGCAAAAGTGGGCGGAGCTTTCCGCTCTAAAACCGTTTTTTGGGTTCTTCTACGGCGTGCCTCATCATCTCCCAGGGTGACACTCTGGATTCCTCCCACCAAATCAGACAGAGTAGGGTTCTTAATCAGGTTTTCTACCGTATTACCATGAGCAGTGCCGACGAGTTGAACTCCCCGTTCGGCGATAGTACGAGCGGCTAAAGCCTCTAATTCAGTCCCAATTTCATCAATTACGATTACTTCGGGCATGTGGTTTTCTACTGCCTCAATCATGACCTGATGCTGCAACTCAGGGCGAGATACCTGCATACGACGGGCGCGACCAATGGCAGGATGAGGAACATCACCATCCCCTGCAATTTCATTGGATGTATCGATAATCACGACGCGTTTTTCCAGGTCATCAGCTAAAACTCGGGCAATTTCTCTTAAAGCTGTGGTTTTACCAACTCCAGGGCGACCTAAGAGCAGAATAGACTGCCCAGTTTCTACTAGATCGCGAATCATCACAATTGTGCCGAAGATGGCTCGACCAATCCGACAAGTTAAACCGATAATATCTCCAGTACGGTTGCGAATGGCACTAATGCGGTGTAACGTCCGTTCAATCCCAGCACGGTTGTCACTACTAAACATGCCTACTCGCTCAATACAATGCTGGATCTCTTCTTTGGTAACTGGCTGCTCGCGGATGTAGGTCACGCGATCGCTGAAGCGAGCTTCGGGTAGTCTGCCCAAATCCAAAACTACTTCAATTAAATTATCGCTGTCCTCCTTGAGCTGTTCGTCTAACTTGGAGCGAATTGATTCAGGAAAAATAGTAAGTAATTTGTCTAGGTTATCGGTCACCTGCATCCGATGGGAAGCTATATCTGACTGCATTCTAAAAATATATTTGGTTAGTAAAAATTGATAATTGATCTTCAGGGTTAAGCTTTCTTGAGCTGATCAACTAGCCGACTGGCAGTAGCTACTGCTTGGGTTAAGCTTTCTTGGTCTTGCTCTAGCTTCAAATTAAACTGGGGCATTGATGGAGTTTTAAAGGAATTAAATTGAATTGCTTGCAGTTCAGGTGCTTGTAATTTATTCAATATTGGTAATAATACTGTACGAGCATAACTCCCATAAGCCACACCAGAAACCGTGTGGGGGAGTGGTAAATTTGGCTGTCGTAACAGATTTAACTGTCTGAGTTTATTTACTGTATAGCCGTTGGTTCCTCCCGCTAGTTGAACATAGCCAGGCAATTGCGCCTGCAACACCTTCTGGGCAAAAGAGATCGCTGCATGAGTCGTCCCCTTGCCAATATCCCCACTCATAGAGCGACCATCTGTTTGCCAGACTAGAGGACAGGGCAACGGACTAATTAAGGCGTGAAGCGATCGTAAATACTCGATCACTTCAGGAGCGTCGGTACAGCTGATTGCTATTAATTTGAGCTGATCAATTATAGGCAGAAGATCGTGCCAAACTTTTTTAAAATTATCATAATGACCCACCTGTGTATGAATCTCAATCGCATCTACACTCAGTGGTTCGATCCACTGCCTCACTTCACCGACGCTGGATAGGTGTGAATCAGTATTGATTAGCTCTTGAGGACAAATAGGCAGACATCGACCACAACCATAGCAACGGTTGTCAATTACACCACCAGAACTAAGGTCGATCGCCTCAGCAGGACATACCTGAACGCAGGGTTGGGGACATTCAGAGGGACATTGAGCCACCTCAAACCTAGCTTTGCGAAAATGAGGGTCTTCACCATCGTTAATACTTATCATCAACCAAGGCAATACCCTTGATTTACTGTCTCTGTCTAACTGCTGCGCCGCAGCGATGCCAGCTTTTGCCGCAGCAATTACAGCAGGATCGGCAGCTACATCAATACAATCTGCACCAGCTACACTGTAGGCTAAAGCAAGATTACGAACTACAGGGAGATGTTGATAGCTAGCTCCACAAATTAGCTTGAACCAGCTACCGTCGATTAGGGAATGTAAGGGATAGGATTGCATCACTCTTACATCCTAATAGTTTGCTAATCATTAGTGTTAGGATTTTGTCTTAAATCTTATCTATTTAATTTCAAATTTCTAGTTAATTTCAATCGCTGCACAATTTAGTCATTACTTATTAGGAAACGATACCTAAACATCATCCTGTGACCGCATTTAATAAAACCTCCGCTAGAGTCAGACCTTGCATATCGTCGATCGTAATCGTGTCTACAATATCAAATTTAGCCCCAGCCGATTCTAATTGATCGTCTAACGCCTTCAAAAACTGCGTTGCCTTGCGATCATTGCCAACCTGAATTAAGGAAATTCCTAATTCTTCGTCACGGTCAATTTGGCGAGAAGCTTCAATAATTACGCGCATAACTGCTTTATAATCATCAGGCTCACCATCAGTTACCACCACAATTGTTTCACCGTTAATTTTCGCCTGATTTGCAGCTTTACGCTCAAAATAATTATTCACAGCATCCCCCAGAACGCTGGCTAAGTCTGTCCGTCCCATAGGATCGTTTTCCGCGTAAATTTTACTTACCTTGTCGGCGGTAACATTATCATAGCGACGGAAGCGACCAGAAAATAAATACACGGTTATACCATCAGGGTCTATTTTTTCGCATTCTTGAGCCAAAGCCAGAGTTGATTCTTGAGCAGATTCCCAGCGCGTTTTTCCTCCAGGGCGATCGTTAATCGACATGCTGCCGCTTTTATCAATGATTAGGGTATAGTCACGCTCTTCAACGATAGATCTTTCCGCCATGATGTCAGAGATTGTTGGTTCTAGTTTTCTTCATTTAGCCTATTACAAGGTCGAACTCTACTGCTAGAAATCAGCAATTTTCATAGATTTGTTTAATACCTCAATCGATCACAATCTAAGTATTTATACCCCCTGAAGCCCCGCCAATGTAAACAGATATTGCAACCTCTGGAAAAATCTTGGAATATTTATCTTAATCACAGGAACCTTCGCGATAATCATAGGTAATCAAGATAGTTACCAATACAAGCTTTAGCTGGAGTTTTTTGATGAACAACGATTTACACAAATATAAAATGATTTGTACTTTAAAATTTGGTGATATTTATGGACAGATAATCATTTGGTTAATTGTCATTTTTGTCAGCTTAGCTACTACTTTGGCTTTGTGGAGCAGCACGCGGCAGATTTATGCGTTGGCTACGGTAGGAATTGTCCTAGTTCTTTCTCTGCCCTTTTTATTATTTGCTTTTGTGACAACTTTGCTTAATCGAATTGAGTTTGTGCCGATGGAAGAGGAACTATTTAGTAAGACTGTCAGAAGCTCTAGTTCTAAGACTAATAAAACAGGAACAGTTACTGCCAGTTAAATTAGCCAGAATAGTTCACGAGGGCAGAGGAAACAAGTTGTTAGTTGTACAACTCGCCTTATACTCATCCCTTCATGGGGGCGCAGCCCTTTGTCCCTCATTTCTGTTTAGGTGCCCATCCCCGAGTACTGTTTTAAGCCTTGTCGCCACAGCCAGCGGTTAAGGACAATAAAAACCATTGTCCAAGCAAACATAATCAAGATGCTATTGAAAAAATCTACAGGCATCCCGATAAAAATGGCGGCGGGGAAGTGCATCATGTAAGGAAAAGGAGTCCAGGCAATAATCTTTCTGACTGTGTCGGGAAAAACTTCTAATGGAGCGATCGCTCCTGAGAGAAAGATATAAAATAAGAACCAAAATTGCTGAATCGCACTGGCTCTCTCTGTCCAAAAAGCCAACATGGCAAAAGTATACTGAATGGCAAATCGCAGGCTAAATGCCAAGGTGATCGCGATCAGACCCAAAACTAGCTGCGATATTTTTGGCAGCCAGGCAGCATCAGGGTAAAGCAGCCAAAATAAGCCACAAAACATCATAATTAGCGGAATTCGGGTCATCTTTTCCGCTATATGCCTAGTAACATGATGCCAAACAGGATCAATAGGCTGGAGCAGTCGCAGTGAGAGCTTTCCTTCGACAATTTCTCGCTCAAATTCCCAAATAACCCAAATAGTAGTGAATTGGCGCACAATAAAGACGCTAAAGAAGTAACGGGCAAACTCTTGGGGACTCAGGGCAAAATCGCCGTTTTGAGCAGCCTGAATCCATACTCCCATCAGGATAATCGGCAGGGAATTAGATAATGCCCAAAGAAAAATCTCGGCTCGATATTCCAGCATATGAGCATAGTGAGCCAGCAGCAGCGTTTTGGCTTTTCTCGCATTGATCATTGGTTCAAGGGTTGATGATAAGGTATCGCTTTTAGACTATGTCTTTCAATTAATCACTGACATTACGCGAAACAACGGAAAATGAACGATACCAACAGATACGTTATTCCCTATTTCCTATTTCTTATTCCCAGACTTCTGAGATTGATTAGTCAGTAACATCAGTTAATAAATTAATTTAGAATAATTTGCTTCAAGAGTATTGAGATTGAGGTATTTAGTATAACCTGATGATATTCCCTAGAAGTTAGGTGGTGCCGATTAGATCGCTATGAAAAATATCGTGGAAAATGTGATTGTTTCTGCCGAACAGATGCAGCTAATTGAATCACAAGTTTTTACCGCAGGAATGCCTGTGGCAGCACTAATGGAGAAAGCAGCCAGGCTATGTTTTACCAGAATCAAAAGTCTCTATCCCCTGCCGCAATATGCTACTGTCGGTATTTTGGTAGGACCAGGACATAATGGGGGTGATGCCTTAGTAATCGCCCGAGAACTATATTTAGCGGGATATCAGATTAAGATTTATCGTCCCTTTTTTAAGCTCAAACAACTTACGGCGCAGCATGCCAATTATGTAGCTAGCCTGGGGATTACATTTTATGAAGAAATTGAGCCTTTAGGAACATGTCAATTCATAGTTGATGGTTTGTTTGGCTTTGGCTTGACCCGTGACTTACCCGAAAATATCATCCAGGCAGTGGATTTGCTTAATAACTGGTCAAAACCGATTGTCAGTATTGACCTGCCTTCAGGAATACATACTGATACGGGAGTGGTTATGGGCAAAGCAGTCAATGCCACTCACACTCTTTGTTTAGGTTTATGGAAAAAAGCTTTTTTTCAGGAGGTAGCTTTAGCCTACTGTGGCAATAGTGAACGAATTGATTTTGGTCTCTTACGCCATCATATTTGGTCAGTATTACCTGAGCCAGTGCCGCTGAAACTGATGACCAAAGCGATCGCTCTCAACTTGCTGCCTTTACCTCGTCCTGTCACCACCTACAAATATTGTCAGGGTCATGCACTCTTAATTTGTGGTTCTCGTACCTATGCTGGAGCAGCTATTTTAGCCGCTTTAGGTGCCAGAGCTAGTGGGGTGGGCATGTTATCGATCGCAGCCCCCGAGTCCTTAAAAAGTTTGCTGACTAGTCACGTCCCCGAAGCCTTAATTGTGGACTGTCCTGAAAACAAGGAAGGTGCGATCGCCTCTTTACCTTTTTCTGCCAACGATCTGAGTCAGTTTGATGTGGTTGCCTGTGGTCCTGGTTTAACTATCAATGCTAAGTCCGTAGTGACCAAAGTTTTACAGTCCACATGCCCTTTAATTTTAGATGCTGATGGCTTAAATATCTTGTCAGAGCATGATGTGATCAAAGTTTTGAGTGAGCGCGAAGCACCAACGCTTTTAACTCCTCATCTGGGGGAATTTAAGCGTCTGTTTCCTGAGTTGACGGAAATCGATAACCGCCTTGAACTTGTCGCCACCGCTGCCAAACAGAGTAGTGCCATAATTTTACTCAAGGGAGCTAAAACAGCGATCGCTAATTCTCAAGGGTTAACCTGGGTGATTCCTTACAGTACCCCAGCTCTAGCTAGAGGCGGTAGTGGAGATGTCTTAACAGGCTTAACTGCGGGTTTGACAGCGCAAAATCTCAAAATTGACCACGATAGTTTATATCATACCCCAGCAGTAGCAGCATGGTGGCATGCTCAAGCAGGAATTAAGGCAGCTCAGGAGCGTACTGAATTAGGAGTAGATGCGCTCACCCTAGCTAAATACTTAACACCAACTATTAATCAGTTTCTAAGTAACTAGGGGCTAATCTGAGCTTAAATATTGACATACTTGAGGCACATAGCCTGGAAGTGAAATACTTTGGTTCCTAAACTTTGCTCATAAATTAATGCTTAAATCTTTATTGTTTGGCTCAACGATTCTACTGAGTCAGCTACCAAATGCTGATCCTGATTTTATGCAGTTAAAAAGTCAACTAGAAAGCTATGGATTTAAGGTAAATATTGCTATTCCCCCAGATTCTAATCTACCAAATCAGCAAATAGGACTAAGAAGAACAATTAGGAAACCTTATGGATTATTCAATCCCCAAAGCAAATCAATCTGGATTAACCCCATTGTCTTTGAACTAGGTAATAGCAAGGCGACGTTGATTCACGAAACAGTACATGCTACTCAATATTGCGTTGGTAAAGGTAGCCTGCAAACTATCGGCTTGGATATTGAACCTATTCCTCAGGCTCAACCTTTTTTTAAAAGATATGTTAATACCCAAAGTCAAGCTCTAGAACAGGAAGCCTACACCGTGCAGACTCAACCTAATAGCTATGAGTTGGTTAGATCTTTACTTGAGCAGCACTGTCAATAATTATAGTTATTCCAAATAGAAACTGTATGAATGAGCACATACTGTTGCCTGTTCCCCCGAAACAGTATCTCAGACAATAAGGAAATTAATTAGAACGACCATACAGTAAGCCTGATTGAGTGATTTGATTTAGATATAGCTATTAATATCTTCGACAATCCATGACTCTACTGGCTTACCGTCCTTGCGGGTTAACTTAATTTCGCGCATCACAATTAATCCTGATCCTGGTGGCGCTGGCTTTTCGACGAAAGAGATTTGATAATCATCTGGGTTTTGATTACGCTCTCTCAGCCAGTCTTGCACTTTGATTTCACAAAAGAAAGACTGTCCCTGCTCAAACATGCGACTGATTTGCATTGACAGGCTATGAATATTTAATCGAGGCATAATTTAACTAATCAGTAATCAGTATTAATAAATATCTTACCTCTGCAATCTTGCACTCTAGTATCTAATTCTCGGATCAATATAGGCATTAATTAAATCGATCGCAATACTGGCGATGACGACAATTATGCCAAAGAAAACCATTACTCCCTGGACAGTTGGGTAATCTCGTAGGGATATTGCTTCGTATAGTCTATTACCTAGTCCTGGCCAAGAAAAGGTCACTTCAGTTAAGACAGCGCCACCAAGTAATGCTGCGAAAGTTAGACCTAAAACTGTAATTACAGGAATCAGGGCATTTTTAAAACCATGATTGACTAAAATGGTTCTTTCCGAAATTCCCCTAGCTCTAGCTGCCTCGACATAATCGGCTTGAAGAGTTTGCTTGAGGTTTACCCGCACAATGCGCTCAAAAATACCGCTTAAGAGTAACCCCAGGGTGAGACTTGGTAATGCTAGATGATGTAAAGTATGCAGCAGCAGCCCCAGATCTCCAGCAAGCAGGCTATCAATTAGGTACAACCCTGTAATGTTAGGCGGAGTTGGCGTACTAACGGGAAACCGAGTACCCAAGGGAAACCAGCCTAGATTAACAGCAAAGATTAATTGCAATACCATTCCTACCCAAAATAAAGGCAGCGAATAAGTAATGATGCCAAATAATCTGCCGACCGCATCTAGTAAATTATTGTTAGAGGAAGCTGATACCATTCCTGTGAATACCCCCACTACAACGGCTATGAGCATGCTGCAACAAGAAAGCTCTACGGTAGCAGGAAAATATTCTTTGATCACTGACCACACCGACAAACCTCGGCTAGTTAGAGAACTACCCAAATTGAAGCTCAGTAAATCTTGAAGGTAGTCCAGGTATTGTTGCCATAGTGGGTTAGCTAACCCTAACTGCGATCGCAATGCGGCTTTGGCTGCTTCTGGAGCGCGAGTACCCAGGATTGCATCAGCAGGATCTCCTGGAGTTGCTCTCAATAGTAAAAATACTACTGTAGCAATGGTCAGCAACATTAAAGGAGCTAGGAGTAGGCGGAGCAAAATATAGGATTGTAGGGCTTTGGAGCGAGACATATTAAGCTGTGAATAACAGTCCTAATAGTTATAGCAGTCGCCAATCCTAAATTGTTGATTGAGCAATCGACTGACCAACTCGAATCAGTCTTGTTACTATTTGCTTTTACCGCCAATGCCTAACTCTTTCTTACTTTTTTTCAGCTCTTTCCACAGATTTTTTATTTGATTGTATGCCTCGTTTGGAGGCAACTTTCCTCCTGTTTCTAAATTACAGATGTAGCTGATTTTCTGGGCAAATTCTTGCAAATTAGAGTTGAAAACTAAGTTTTCTGGCTTGACTTTGCCGTGATAGGGATGGTGCGGATGAAGAAAATCATTCTTCTTTTTGTTAGTTGTCATAATTATTTTTTGGTAACTAGCTTAATTTGGAACAACTTTTTGCTTATTCGGGTAATATTTAATATTTTTTTACAATTTTCTTGCATAAAGATAAAAATAAAAACGCTACGCAATAACGCTACTATAAACAGGGTTTTATTTTAAATAATAGCAACACAACTGGAGTTTGTTAACCTAATCTTAACCTTAACGTTACAGTAACCAAGTGTTAGACCAGCAAGGTCAATGGAAACGAAGGGAAAAACAAAGCCAAAAGTTGCCCCTCAATACAACCAGGATTTTTAGTATTTGGACAAATGTCACAGCCAGAAAAACTTTACGAAGGCAAAGCAAAAATTCTCTATCCGACAGCAGACCCCGAAATATTGCTTACCATCTACAAAGATGATGCAACCGCCTTTAATGCTCAAAAACGGGGACAAATTCCAGGAAAAGGAGTAATTAACTGCCAAATTACTGCTGCTCTCTTTGAATGGCTGGGTACGATGGGAATTCCTCATCATTACTTAGATAACCCCGAGCCAAATCAGATGCGGGTCAAAGCCGTCACGATTGTGCCGCTAGAGGTAGTTGTGAGAAATATTGCTGCGGGTAGTCTCTGTCGCCAGACAGGATTGCCCACAGGACATATTTTACCGACACCTTTGGTGGAGTTTTAATACAAAAATGATGAATTAGGCGATCCCTTACTTACTCGCGATCGCATATTTTTGTTAAATCTGGTAACTGCTGAAAGATTGGCAGAAATTCAAGAGTTAGCCAGTAAAATCAATCAAAATCTGCAAAGTTTTTTTGCTCAATGTGAGATCACTTTGGTAGATTTTAAGCTCGAATTTGGGATTGATGCTCAGCAAAATTTGCTGTTAGCCGATGAAATTAGTCCAGATACCTGTCGTCTTTGGGATCAAAAACAGTCCGATCCCCAAGCCAGAATCATGGATAAAGACCGCTTTCGCCAAGATTTAGGTCAAGTAGAGTCGGCATATCAAGAAGTTCAACAGCGAATTTTAAACCAACTAAAATCATAGCTTTAACATCTGTTTTTATCAGATATTTAACTTTCATGCTGCAATCTATGTAGGCAGATTTAATTCATTAACCTGGGAACATCAAGTGAAATAATAAGTCATATTTTCCTACATATACTTAGGTGAGCATAAATTAGTTATCAAACCAAAACAAGATTAATCTTAAGTCAGCTTAGCTATTTTCTGCGGTTGCTAAATGGTATTGATCTTGGCAGGGTGGAGTACTCCAGTAGAGCGATCGCAAACAGCCTGAAATCTGCTCGGCTATCTGACAATTCTTAGTCAACAAGCTAGATTCCATAACAGCTTTAGCCCTATAGAGCTGCTGCAACCTTGACCTGGCTTAACTGCAAAATGCGCTGTAACTAAATGCAATCTTCTATTCTCTGTTTAGGACTATATTTCTAGTTAATTTAACCTACCCACTTAACAAGTTGATGAGCTATGACTGTATCCTTGGTTGGGAAACTAACAGTTTGATTGACCCAATGGTTACAGTAGGCTCTATTGTTTTGTGTTATGCCCTTTTGGCTTGCAGCAAACTAAGCAGCACTTGTCCTCAAATTGGGGAGGAGCGACGGAATAATCTGTGACCGCGGAATGCGGTCAACGCAGACACCGTTGTTTTATGGCGGTGTAACGTTGACTTAGCTCAAGTCGGTTAGTTGTGAGTTAAGTTAGTCAACTATTAGGCTGGATAATTGTCAAAATTATCGACCTGCTGAATTCTCTATCTGGTACGTGGAAGTGTTAACCGAATCGAAAAAAGTGCGTCTATCTCCTACTTTAATTACAGTTCTGGCAACAGTTTTTGCTTGGAACATAGCTTTACCCAGCAGAGCAGAGAACAATCGTTTTCCTCAGCGAGCAAATAAAGTCATAGTGACTAACGGGGCAGCTTTACTGCAAAACATCAAACCTGCCACAATAGCTCAAAATCCGAACCCATCACCAGAATTACCCACTCCTGAAGATTCGGAGGTGGAAGTTACTCCAGATCTCAAACTACCGGAATTTAGCCCTCCTAGCAGCAACGAAAATCAGCCTTCAGGAAATCAGTCTCCTGAGCAGCAACCCCCTGAAAATCAACCCGCAGAAGGTCAGGAAAGGGCACCACAATCGTCAAATGAACCGCGAGTCCTCGTAGCGGAGGTGGTGGTGGAAGGAGTAAATGAAGAACTAAAAGACATTGTTTACGCCACTATTAATACTGAACCAGGGCGAACTACTACCAGAACTCAATTACAGGAAGATGTAAATGCCGTTTACGCTACGGGGTTCTTCCAAAACGTTGAGGTTAGTCCTGGGGATACACCTTTGGGGGTGAGAATTACCTTTGAAGTTGAATCCAACCCGATTCTAAATAATGTTGCTGTAGTTACTGTTCCTCAAAGACAGGCTAGTGAAGTGCTACCTCCTGAAAAGGTAAACGAATTCTTTGGTAATAATTATGGTCAAATCCTCAATTTAAGAGAATTGCAGCAGGGCATTATCAAAGTAAATGAATGGTATAGCGCCAATGGTTACGAGTTAGCACAGGTAGTCGGCTCTCCCCAAGTCAGTGCAGCAGGGGAAGTTACCTTAGTGGTGGCAGAAGGGGTAATTGAAGATATTCAGGTAAGATACTTTGATGAAGACGATGAACCCGTTGAAGGTAAAACCCGTGAGTTTATCGTGAAACGAGAGGTTGAATTGTCGCCAGGGGATGTCTTTAAACGTGATACAGCTCAACGAGATTTGCAGCGGGTTTTTGGACTGGGAATTTTTGACGATGCCAGATTTTCTTTTAGTCCAGGGACAGATCCGAGTAAGGTTATTGTCAATATTGACGTGGTTGAAGGCAGTAGCGGTTCAGTCGCTGCGGGGGCAGGTTTTAGTTCTGATAGTGGCTTATTTGGTACCGTTAGCTATCAACAGAAAAACTTTGGTGGCAACAATCAGACTTTAGGTACAGAGGTGCAAATTGGTGATGATAGCTTATTGTTTGACGTGAGCTTTACTGACCCCTGGATTGCTACTAGCGACAGTCGCACTTCCTATACTGTAAATGCTTTTCGTCGACGTTCAATCTCTCTGGTATTCAATGGAGATGATGATATTGAAACTTTTGTCGATAGTGACAATGATGGAGAAAACGATGATGCTGATTCACCTCGTGTCGTCCGTACTGGAGGAGGAATCAACTTTGCTCGTCCCCTCCCTGGAGATCCGTTTAAGAAGAAAGACTGGACGTTATCTACTGGGTTTCAATATCAGCGGGTAGAGATTAGAGATGATGATGGTGACATTGTGGCTGAGGGGGTGAGTGAAGAAGATCCAGATGGTGATACTATTCCCCTTTCTTTTGGCGATGATGGTACTGACGACATCTTTTCAGTTCGTTTTGGTGCTACTCGCGATCGCCGTAATAGTGCTTTGCAGCCGACCAAAGGTTCTTTACTGAGATTAGGAACAGAACAAACTATTCCGATTGGGGGAATCTTTTATAATCGTCTGCGGGCTAACTATAGCCAGTATTTTCCCATCGATATTGTGCCTTTTGGTGGTAATACCGAAGCTTTAGCGTTCAACTTTCAAGCAGGAACGGTGATTGGAGATTTGCCCCCCTACGAATCTTTTATTTTGGGTGGGAGTAACTCAGTACGTGGGTTTGGTGATGGAGAAGTTGGCAGTGGTCGTAGTTTTTTCCAGGCAACGGCAGAATATCGCTTCCCCATTTTTAAAATTGTTGGTGGGGCATTATTTTTTGATTATGGCTCAACCTTAGGTTCTGATGATAACGTGCCAGGAAGTCCTTCTAAGGTAAGGGATTTACCAGGTAGTGGTTTTGGATATGGTGTTGGGGTCAGAGTCCAGTCTCCTTTAGGACCAATTCGAGTTGACTACGCCATCAATGACGAAGGTGATAACGAAATTCAGTTTGGTATTGGTGAGAAATTCTAACAGTCAACAGTCAGGTGAGAAATTCTAACAGTCAACAGTCAACAGTCAACAGTCAACAAATGATAAAGCTAATTTACACCAAACGTTAACTAGAAAATGAGAAATACTCTAAAAAAAGCGTTTGAGCTGTCGGGAGTCGGCTTACACCTGGGACGACAGACAACCGTTAAAGTCATGCCTGCTAATCCCGGGGCTGGTCGCTATTTTGTCCGAGTAGATTTACCTGATATGCCCCGAATTCCTGCCCAAATTGATGCCATTGGGCAAACAACTCTATCTACTGAATTGCAGGCTGGTAGTGCTAAAGTTAGAACCGTAGAGCATCTATTAGCATCTTTGATGTCCTGTGGTGTTGATGATGCCCGCATTGAAATTGATGATGAAGAAATACCCTTACTTGACGGTTCCGCACAGAATTGGTGCCAGGCGATCGCTCAGGTAGGAATAATTGCTCATAGTTCTGACCAGTCTCAACAGTCAATTATCCCCAGTGAACCAATCTGGATCAGAGAGCATGACTCGTTTGTCGCGGCATTACCTGCCCCTGCCAGCCGCTTGACCTATGGTATCGATTTTCCTTATGAGGCGATTGGTAATCAGTGGCATAGTTGGCATCCTAATCCAGCTAGTTTTGTCAATGAAATTGCTCCTGCCCGCACTTTTGGTTTTGCCGATCAGATAGAGCAGTTACGACAAGCGGGATTGATCAAAGGCGGAAACCTGGAAAACGCTTTAGTTTGCAGCCATCAGGGGTGGATCAATCCTCCCCTAAGATTTACGAATGAACCAGCCCGTCATAAACTATTAGATTTAGTGGGAGATCTTAGTTTATTAGGTCAGTTGCCAACTGCTCACATAATTGCTTATAAAGCTAGTCATAAGCTCCATACTCAATTAGCAATCAAGCTGGCAGCCGCAATGTAACCGAGATATTTGTCTGGGATCTACTAACTCTAAATTTAAAGTGCAAGCAAGTTTATTAATTGAATCTCTAATGGCTACCGTAAATGATTCTGTGATCGAAACTAGTAATCCTAAGCTCAAAACCAGCTTCAATATTCAAGAAATCCATCAACTGCTGCCCCATCGCTATCCTTTTGCTTTGGTTGATCGCATTATTGATTTTGTGCCTGGGGAGAAGGCAGTAGGGATTAAAAATGTTACTTTTAATGAGCCTTTTTTTCCTGGACATATTCCTGACTTTCCCTTAATGCCTGGAGTGCTTATGGTGGAAGCGATGGCACAGGTGGGAGGAATTATCCTGGTGCAGCTACCAGGAATGGCTGGCAAGTTTTTTGCTTTTGCGGGCATTGATAAAGTTCGTTTTCGTCGTCCCGTAGTTCCTGGCGATCGCCTAACTATGACCGTGGAACTTTTATCCCTCAAACAAAATCGTATTGCCAAGATGCAGGGAAGAGGGGAAGTTGATGGAGAACTTGCTGTTAAAGGAGAAATGATGTTTTCTTTGATTGAGCAATAAACTTAATATTTCCCTGAAGCTCCAGATAATTATTGGCACTCATCAATATTTTGCCGCAGATTATTTTGCTTTTGCCGATCTATCTAAATTTGATAAGTTATCATCGTCCATAAATTTAAGTTTAGCTAGTCAGAGACAGCATGATAATTGTTGTTCCACTATCTATTTTTCAATTATCCAAACTAAGTTTAAGCCATAGCCTTGAGGAGAATTGATCTTGACTGTCTTAATTCATCCGACTGCTGTTATCCACCCCAATGCTCAACTACATCCCACAGTTAAAATCGAACCTTATGCAGTAATCGGTAATCAAGTCACTATCGGCGCAAATACTGTGGTGGGAAGCCATGCCATTATTGACGGATACACGACAATTGGTCAGGATAACCAAATATTTCCTGGTGCCGCCATTGGATTAGAACCCCAGGACTTAAAGTATAAAGGTGCCAACAGCAAGGTGATAATTGGCGATCGCAACCGCATCCGCGAGTATGTCACGATTAATCGCGCCACTGATGAAGGAGAAGCTACAATCATCGGCAACGATAGTCTGTTGATGGCATACAGTCATGTTGGTCACAACTGCGTGATTGAGAATGAAGTGATCATTGCCAATAGTGTGGCGATCGCTGGACATGTTCGGGTGGAGTCGATGGCAACTATTAGTGGTGTTTTAGGCATCCACCAGTTTGTGCATATTGGTCGGATGGCAATGGTAGGGGGCATGAGCCGTATTAGCCGTGATGTTCCTCCCTATATGACAGTTGAAGGTAATCCTGCCCGAGTGCGATCGCTAAATCTAATTGGCTTAAAAAGACGTGGCGTTAACTCTGATGACATCAGACAGCTTAAAAAAGCCTTTCGCTTGCTCTATCTACAACATCTTCCTCTCAAAGAAGCGATCGAGCGATTAGAGTTATTAGCAGACAGTCCACATTTACAACATTTACAACATTTACAAGAGTTTATGCAAGCTTCTCTGGCAGATAATCGTCGGGGTTTGATCAGCGGTAAGTAATCTGATTCAGGTTACCTGGAAAAGCTCTTGATAGCGATCAGCTATATGTAAATGAGTATCAGTAAGATATGGAATTTTTTCTGGTGCTCGCATCCTTTTAATTACTAAATGTAGTGCTATTAAGCTAAATAACTGATGATTGCGCTGCGCGCGACGGGTCGCTAGTCTTTTAGGGTAGCCGACCGATCACCCTACCAAGACTCAGACTGGTAAATTAGCTTTACTCTTTACTGCTGATGATGCCAATCTGCTCGATTTAGTTGATAAACGAAGCAGTCATCGTCACCAAACCACCGCTGTTCGACGAATTGGAAGCCAAGACGCTCATAGAAGCGGTGAGCGCGGGTATTACTGGCAAGAGGATCGATGAGTACCGCCGTCACCAGAGGAGCTGCAAAACATCGGTTAAGGGCTAGCTGCATCATTATTGTTCCATAGCCTTTACCTAGATCTGTTTCTTCTCCAATCCAAATATCAATGGCGCGGAGATTCGACGGTATATCACCCCAATAGTGGCTATCTTCTTGGGCTGGATCGATAATCTGGATAAACCCGATGGGACGACCATCAAGTTCCGCAATTAATTGTTCTCGCCATTCTGGATCGCGAGCCAGTTCTAGTTCCCAATCCCAATCATCATTTGGATCGCAAGCAATTACATGGGGTTGTTCATCCCAGTGTCGTAGCAGAGTTAAATCATTAGAGGTGGCGGGGAGTAAGTCTATCACAAATTTTGGGAATAGGCGATTACCTGTAGAGTACTTCGCGATCGCATTATGGAAATTCTAAGTCTTTAAAGTTATTATTTTTCTGATAGAGATGCAAACATGGCAAATACTTCTTCTCCCGTCATGTTTTTAGTTTTATTGGCAAAAGAATAAAATTCGGGTTTTTCGTCGATAAAAATTTGATGGTCAAATACAAGACCTGCGCTATTATCAAAAATTCCCACTGGTATGTAATGTTGATTATTCTGCTTCAATCTATAAAATAGATGGCTGCCACACTGTTTGCAAAATCCACGTTCTGCCCATTCCGACGACTGATAAACTCCAATATTATCTTCACCTTCAAAACTAATGTTGCTGCCACACTCAATTACTAACAAAGAACTTCCACCCCACTTGCGGCACATCCCACAATGACACGCCCCCACTTCATTGTTCGTACTGGTTGTAGAAACCTTTACTACTCCACATAGACAGCTACCGTTGATAACACTTAGTTCAGACATATTCTTTTCTCCTTTGGGATAAGTGTTCCATTTGTCTTGCTGAGATCGTTATACCGCTTGTGAGGTATGTAACTCACAATTCGCAATAATCATTTAAGACTGGTAATTGACTACTAATATTTATTGTGGAAACTGCCATCACTGAAATTAGAAATCTAACTTTTAATGATGTGGATGCGATCGCGCTACTAGAAGAATTACAACAGGCTTATCCTGGGGCTAAGATTTACATAAATAGAGATCCGCTATCATATTTTCTTCAATATGTCAAAATTCCAATGGAGCCAAATCAGATTACTACGGATGCTTTGAGTGGAAATAGAATTAAGTTTAAATATTGTGGATTGGATAAGGTAATAAACCTACGGCATGGCTTTATCCGAAAGGACTACTTTCGGGGCGTGCGAAGCAGGATCCTTCAGAACGCTACGCATTTTTGAAAGAGCTGTATACAGTTGCGACATTAGAAGTTCAAGTCTTATTTTTGTAAACAATTATAAAAAAACTCGTAAATATTGATAGGAAAAACTAAGTAATAGACAAATGAAGAGAATATTTCGTATGAAAGATACTAAGAACGGAAACTGGTGGTGGAGAAATATTTTAGGTGGTGCGATAGTAGTTTATATAATTCTAATTGTCTTTGCACCACTATTCTCTGAAAAAGACGATAAGGGGAAGGCTGTATTTCCAGGAAGACTAGAAACTACAGATATTATACTTGTTAGCCTTGGCTTTTTGTTTAACTCAGGAATTGTAGAAAGATTAAGAAAACTTCAAGTGTCTGCTACTGAGGTTTCAGCTGAGTTGGATGAAGCACAAAAAGAGGTTCAAACCGCTAAAAATGAGGTTAACAAAGTACAAAAAATAGTTGCTAATTTACCTTCCGAACCTGCTGTTAAAAAAGCAGAAGCTAATAATGATCTTGAAAATGTAAAAAAGGTATTAGATTCTTCTAATAAAAGAATTCAGCGTCTTCAAGGTTATATCAAGTAAGTAGAAAAAAGTAAAAATTTAGTTAGTTGATTTTTTTCAGCTATAGATAAGCTTTTGATTCACATTTATTATTCAAAATACTAAAAATATGCAAGATCGAAAGAGACCGAAGAGAGACTTTAGACGGATATTTGCAGTTATTGCAGGACTTTCTTCAATAAATCTTTTGAAGCCTGATGATGTATTAGGCGAAGCTGACCCCAAGTATTTTAATCTAAGAGAGCATAGCAGCTAAGTAGCATCAATTTCAATTAATGTTGAGAGAGCGATGCCCAACGGCTATGCTTCTCTAAACAAAGGCTTTCCCAAAAGAAGATGCTAGAAAGGTGTACTCACTCACCGCATCTATTACCCCTTACATGCGGACTTCGTCCTTTGTCGCTTCGCATCGCGCAAATCTCAGTACTTCAAACAACTAAAACTCCCTTTTTCTATTGAATGAGTTTATTTAAAGTATTACAAAGATCTTGATAGTTTTAATTTATCAAACGTTAGCAAGAATAGTTATTTCACGGCAGCAAGTTCAGCTTGAGGCAAAGATTCACGAATATCTACTGAAGTACCCGCTTTTCCTTGAAGAATATTCCCCAAATGGGTGAATATTCGCTGCATTTGGTTAGGATTGAGTTTAATCGCCTGTTGATAGGTGTGAAGGGCATCATCAACATTGCCTAGTTGCAGTTGAATATCTCCCAAATTACTATAATAAGCAGGATTGGTCTGCTTGAAGTTGTTGGCTTGATGACAAATGCGGCTTGCTTCTTCTAATTTATCTAGCTGTATTAATGTGTTACATAGATTGATATGTAACCAGGGACTATTCGGGGCTAAAGCGATCGCTTTTTGGTAATTAATTACTGCTAAATCTAAGCTATTTTTTTCTCGGCAAACATCACCTAAACAGCGATAGTAAGAAGAATTATTGGGGTTGAGCTTGATGGCTTTTTCATAAGCTACTTGGGCTAGATCTAACTTTCCATAGTCTACTAGCGCCGACCCAAGTAAACTATACAATTGATCGTTTTTAGGATTTAGGATTGCTGCCTGTTTATAGGTTAAAATAGCTGCTCGCAAATTATTTTTCTTAATTAGAAGTGCGGCAAGTGAAATATAAAAATCTACCCAATATGGACTTAACTCAATTGCTTTTTTGTATACAGTTTCTGCCTGGTCTAATTTTTTATTTTTTTGTAATACCTCAGCCAGTTCCCCATAATAAAATGCGTTGTCAGGCTTAACTTTTATGGCATCTTTAAAAGCTGTAGCTGCTCGCTGAAATTTACCTTTGTTAGCAAATTTTATACCTTTGAAGTAATATGAATTAGCACTTTTTGAAGCTGATTGATGTAGATCTATATACTCTGATATATATCTAGTAAACGTCATTTTATTAGTGCAGAAGCTTGTATGTTTATATACAGTTTTCTTATTTACAAAATTTAGGTTTAAATGCTTAATTACGCTGGGATAAATTGGAATTTGAATATCATCAAGTACTCCTCTCTTGATATTATTAGCAGCAAATTTGCTATTTATTTTTGGCAGCTCAAGCAAACTTAAGATATGGTTGACTACATAAATTCCTATAACATCACTAGGGTGTTGGCTTGTATAGAATAAATAGTGTTTTTGATAGTTATCTCTAATAAATTGGCTTACTTTAATGCTTAATTGAGATTCCCGTAGAGCAAGTTCAGCTAAAGTTTCATCGAGATTGAGCAATAAAAATTCACGACTATAAAAATCAGGATCGCTTAATATAGTAATAATCTCTGTAACGCTTTTTCCTGACTCTAACAGCTTGATAATGTTACGATCTCCATGAGGCATTAAACCAAAAGGATACTTAGGTTTAATTACTTTATTGACAGGATTTTTGCAGATTTGCGGCAGATACCCTGTGAAGTATAACGAAGGAAAAGAAAGACAGCGACAATTAGGGTTAAGTTTACTTAAAATAGATTCGGAACTATGTAGACCATGAATGGTTTTAACTGGTTGATAAATAAATAGTCTGGCTTGTTTGAGCAAATTTTCAGGTATTTTAGTCTGATTTTGCATCAGCGTATGCACAGAAAATATCTTAATCGAATATTCTTGATTAAAATACTGAGATCTATTTAAGTATTTTGCTAATAATCTACCTTGAAAATTGGCATAAATAATACAAATTTTTTTCATGTTAACTAAGTTTCAATTAACTAATATATTTTATGCTTAATAGATACTATTAAAATGCAGATCACAAACTAATAAAAAACTGTTTGTTGGAGTGAACTGTACTTGACCTTCAGTCAAGATAAATCTGAGAAAGAGGGCGAAAACGCACATATAGTTATAGCTAAGATCTATCCTAAGCTAGATTAAATAAGCATCCTTTTAAAGGATATTTGACTTACTCGTAATGATGCTTCTTAGTCTAAACATAAATCCTTTTAAGTTTAGTTGTTTCTCTGGTATCTTAGGTAAGTCTGTAGTAAGATTTTGTTCTACTTCTTTTTTGCTAGAGATTTGTTGCCTATGCTCTAAATCTTGCTTTTTCTCTAGCTTTTTAGGTGGATTTAGCTTAGCTTTAACCTTTTGTTTATTTTTTAGATTGATAATCTTTCTCTGTTTATCCTGCCAAATATTTACGATCAGATTTGCTAACAAATCGAGCTGAGTCTCAGAAATATCTAAATTAGTTTCGTTAGGACAAGGTTTTGGAGAAAAGAGCGATTTTTTTTCGGGAAAATATTTTTTTCTGACCCACTCATTAGATGCCTGAAATGCATCATGATATTGTTTAAATAATTCATTTGACATTACGTATTTTTCGTCTGCATAATGTTTCTGTATGTATTGAACAATATCTCCTCGCAGTGGATTTACTTTACTATCAATGAAATGAGGAATTTTTTGATTAAATCGCCTCAAAATTTCGATGCCAGTCATGGACAGGCTTTCATTTCTATTGGTAGGAAGCTGATAACCTTTTAGGTTTGGCAACTCTATAGTCGATAGAAAATCGTCAATGATGGAGCCATTAATTAACTCATTGCGCTCAAATATTCGTGGAATGATTGAAGATTCCCCAAAGACTGAGGCAAATAGTTTGAGAGTATTTTTGTGATTACAGATGTTGTTATAGTAATTATCTGTTGGCGGAGGGGGAGAAGCAATTGTTGAACCAGATTTAATTGACGTTGAATATGAAGAGTTGGCAATATAGGCTGGCTCTCTTAAATATATAAGAATTGAAATATCATCAAATCCTAGATCATTTAATATTGTTTTTAGTCGTTTAACTTCTTCAACTGTAGTCAGTCTGGACTGAATATGTTCTGAAGAGAAAACAATTTTAGATATTTTGGGACTTACAAGTTCAGATAGCTCTTGTTTAAGATTAGTTATAATCTTTGTTTGTAAATTTTGCAGTTCTTGATTTGTATATACCCCCAACTTTCTGGTTAGGTGATCCCGCCTATCTAAATTATAAGCTGCAACTGTAAGTTTCTTGTTATTGATATTACCTGCACTTTTAGTATAAATACATTTGTTTTTGTAAAGCTTTTTGCGGTTAATATTAAAGAAACTTTGGAGTGTAGTAGTAGCTGTTTTTTCAGTTCCAATATGGACAATGCATTTCATAATAAAATATATATTGCTACAATCAATTTTCAAGAAAAGTTACTTGGCTAATTAAGCAATTTTATTTAATACTTTTAATTCCAAGTTTTGTCCATATTCGTTATTTTCTAACACATAGTAACCACTAGGTTTGAAAATATCATCTATCAGTTTTAAGTTAAGACTTAAACTATCTAGACTAAATTTATCGGCTAGTTTTAAGTTAGACTCTATTAAATGTCTGGATGTATAACAATGTTCGTAATTAGGATCTTTATCGAGTTCTGCTAACCAAGCATTACAGTTATTACTCGTTTCAAAAGTACTAAATTTTGCTATGCAATCTGGTTCTATCTCTTGACCCCAATAGGTATGATCTACATATTGAATACTAAAAGTAAGGCGATCGCTTTGATCACGAGAAATAATAATCAATAGGTACTCACTCTGTAAATAGTAGCTGCGGAAAAAATTAGCGTTAAATGCCCCAAAGCATAAGATTATTTTTAAATTACTGAGCTGTTTAGCTATCTTATTGAGACAGTGTAAATACTTTTGATGATTTTTGACCAAAAATTCTTCGCTATACTTTTGCCAAGGAAAAGGAAAAGTATTATTTTCCTTAACTATCGACTTTGGTAATCCGTAATACTGATAGTTAGTATCATGCAACTTTTGCTTGGTTTTAAGCATTTTACTTGATTTATCATATACAACTGAAATGGGAGCGTATTCAGCTTTAACTTTGCTATCCATTGAAGCTTGTAAAATATTATTCAAATCTGAAGAAAACTTTGCCAAGGAAAACTTTTCCTGACATCGGGACTTGAGATTTTCAGCTTTTTGCTTCATTTTACCAGGATTAAAATAAGCAAATTCAATTAGCTTTTCTAGTAAAGAATATTGTCCTGGATTATATAAAAGTCCATAATCTGAATCAGAAATTATTTCTTCAGCAGAGGATGAATTAGCGGCTATTATGGGGCAAGAAAACTGAGCGGCTTCTAAGATACTTAGTGCTAACCCTTCATAGATACTGTTAGAGATAAACAAATCACTTAAAGCTAAAAATCGCTTGACATCTTGGCGATATCCTAAAAATTTTAGTTTATTTGAGATCCCTAAATTGTCCGCTGTTTGTTGATAATATTCCTTTAATTCTCCTTCTCCTAAAAATAGATGATAGTAATTAGGTAATCTATTGTGAACAGCAGAAAATGAGGTGAGAATATCGGAAAAGTTTTTTTGATGGGAAAAACGTCCTACTGAAATCGAAATATATGAGTTGAGTGGTAAATCCAATTCACTCAACAATTCTAAGCGATGCAGATTGTATTGCTTAGAATCGCACTGTGCGTATTCGTTTTCGACTTCCCGAGAATTATAAAATACTTGAATTAGATCTTGCTTGATTCCCGTAGAAAGTGATAGCTGAATTCGATTATCGTTTGATACTGTAAAAAAGCGTGAATTTGATGCTGCCAAATCTTGAAATATCTGCCGAGTTAAATCATTTAAGTCAACTCTCCACGGGCAAAGATGGATTAAGTTGATACTAGGAAGTTGTAAATCATGACAAGCTAGGGAGATCCCTAAACCAAAATCTACCCAGGGTAAATTGATAAATACAGCATCGGGTTTTAACAACTCTAAGATTCTGGTTGCTTCCCGATATTGTCGAGAAAGTTTGCTTAGATAATTACTACCTATTGTTAGATCTTCTTCTCCTCCAGTCCAGGCAATATCACCTACTAAAGAATCAACTTCAAGACTGCTATAGAAATCGATTATTTTTTCATTGTTAGGTAAAACTAATACTGGCTTAAGTCCATTTTCTCTTACTAGATGTAGAATGTTTTTAATGTAGTGTTCTGCTCCTCCAATAGCCGAAGAAGGAATAAAGATAGCAACTTTTGGCATAGTATTAAGCGTTGACATATTCCTCTACGTTATTTTGGATTTCAATTTCACTTAAAGCCAAACATAATTTTCTGGTATCATTAGTCTCAGGATATAGTTCTTGGACACTAATGCTACTTTCTACAACTATATCAATCACGTACTTATCTTTAGTACTGTTGTGCAAAGGCATCCAAAAAGCAGTTATTGTATAGCCCTCATCTTGCTTTAAAGATTCATATTTTAATTCTTCGCCGTTGACAAATAATTGCAAACTTTGTCTAATATCATCAGTAATAAACCTTACATTCTTCAAACTCAATTTAATAGGAGATATGCGAGTCATGGGAAATTCAATCGAAGCTTTATTTCCTGATCCCATCCAGATATAGGAACGTCCATTCTGTGACGTTTCAGGATAATGGAAATTGGTAATATTTTGCAGATACTCTGGATCTAATTTTAGGGGAAAAGAGCATAATTCATCCTCTACTACAGATGAAGATGCTGACTGATTTAATAGAGTTTGCTCATTATGTTGATCGCTAACACCTTCTTCGTTTTTGAGACCTGATAAAGTTAGCGATAATTTAGATATTTCAATTTTTAATTCAGCCATCTCGTCAATTAAAGTATCCACACAGCTATCTAAAAAAGGAGTGTTAGAACTCTTACTCGACGCAGCTCGATTAATACTCGCTTTAATTTGTTGCGCAAGTTGATATTTGAGATTGATTACTTCCGATTCAGGTAGAAAATTCATGTTCTTTAATTAATTTTGTTAGTTAATAGTTGAGCAGTTTAACTGCTTGTGGATAGAAAGTTGAGATTGTTCTAACCAATACTCAATAAACATCGTGAAAGAGTCATGTTTGATAAAATTGGGGTCATGCTCTTGCTTGAACATAACTTTGTCTAGGTAAGACCTATATGCTTCTGGAATTGAAGTAAAATTCTTGAGTGGTTGCACTCTTATTGATGACGGTAGGTTCTCTGCAAAACTTCGATCTTTGTAGTTGACCATGATAGATTGACAAATACAAAGATAAATTAAGAATGAAATGCTTTCTGGAGCTTCAATGCATATAAATATATCTAGCATCTGGATAGAATGCTCTATCTTTTGCAAAGAACGAACACCCTCATAATTGTTTTTTACCCGTTCTAAATCTGAAAAAATAACTAACTCAAAATATTTAGGTAAAAATTTACGACAACATAACACTAGTTTGTTTAACTCGGTGATGCTACTTTCGTCTAAACATGAAGTTCCAATCGTGACTTTGTTTAGACTGTTGGGAACTATGGTACGTGAACTTATATCAATTGGATTATTGGTCAGTAATATTTTGAGTTTTTCCACCTCTTGGTTGAAGATTATATCACTTGGTAAATCCGATACGTAGCAAGTTTTGGCAATATGGCGATCGCTTTGGAAAATTTTTTGAATACTATTATTTTCTACTTTCTCTTTATTAAAGAAGTACCAGAGAAAATGGTTTTCTGATAACTGAATTTTTTCTAATTCTTTTAAACAAGATTGATTATAAATAACTGAGCCACAATCAAACAAATTAATAAATATTTGATTTTCATCTGGATCAATTCTAAAGAGATCAATAATTTGATATAGTTCTCTGTAGTGGACATTATTAACTAAGCCCAGCTTATATAGTTTTAATTTATCTGCTTTTATATCGTTAAAGCTGGCAGTACGATATACATTGAGATTTCCCAGCTTCCTAACATTTTTGATCCAAAAATCAATCCATAATTCTTCATTATTAGACAGATTCCAAAAATCAACATTAGTGACCAAATTGAAATTATAGACCTGGCTTAAATTTGATTCAACTTGTACTTCTAAAGTTGTCGATATATTAGAATCTGGCTGTAGTTCTTTGACAGCTTTCCAATCAGTTCGATAAAGCCTTTTGATCGAGTCTTTAACTTTGTTGGAATAATTGTCATAAACAAATTTACTATCTTGCTTCAGTTGAGCAACAGTTGCCTGAGAGTCCTGAATTAAATCTTCAATTCCCTCAGCCAAAGCTTTAATATTTTTATAGCTGTGGTAAACACCGTTACTTCCCAAGCCTTCAAAAGCATTAACAGTACCAATACAAGGTTTAGACCAGGATAAAGCCTCAACTGTCTTAATTTTAAGTCCAGTACTAAACTCAAACGGCAAGACAATTATATCTACCTTTTCATAGAATTCTGAAACATTATCTACCATGCCCAGAATTTCTACTTTACTATGAAACCGCTGATCCAAAACCTGACATATTTTGCCACCAATAACGAACGATAATTGCTCATTATTTTCGCCATAAATCGCAAAATATTCATCAAGAAAAGATTCTAAATTCTTACAATTGATTGGGTTAGCACTACCAATGAAACCTAATTTAAGATTGCTATAGTCTATTTCCCGTGATACCATGTCTACTGGTTCAGCTTCTAAGTGACCAATAGTCAACACAGGAGTTGTAGACAAACATTTAAACCAAGTAGATTCATCTTCCTTAATTGAAAGTATTATGTGAGCCCGATCTAAAGCTTTTTTCTCTGATTCTGGAGAAGCAAAGAAAAAGTCCCGATAACCAAGTTTTTTCTCTAGTAAATAATTACGATTGCTAACAATATCATGAGTATCTATCACTTTAGTAACACTTTCATCGAATAGTTCTAAAGCTTTACTGTAAAAAACATAGTTACAGACAAACATATCAATATCTACAGCTAGCTTAATCCAGTTAATGGTAAACTCGATCCCAACATCCCACCAAGCATCAATATCAAAGTATTCATCATCGGTTCGATGTACTGCCTTTTGTACTGGATAAGCCACAAAAAAGTAATCCCAGCATTGATTCATGCCATCATAAGCATCTTTGGGTATTGCTCGATCCCATTCGCGAGGGCAATAGACAAAGTAAATCTTTGCCCCAAGTTCTTGAAGATATTTTGTCAGTGCGAAAATTCTTTTTCTATTACCAGCATCTTGAGGATGGGAAGGAGTTGGTGAAAGTACTAGGATGTTTTTACCGTTCACTGCTTTTGGTTAAGTTTGAAAGTAATTAAGGATAGGTGCAAAATACTTGATAAAACTGCGATCTATTTACTGATACTGCTCCAGAATACAGAAGTTTTGTTGTGACAATGACATCTTATTCATCAGTTATTTCAACACAAGATTGCTATACTCTGTTACTCAACAAGGTGTATTGTTAGTAATGACCCAACTCTCAAAATCAATTTAGTCATTAAAATAATGTGACCAAGAAGTTCCTGCAAACTTGGCTTTCAGATCATCGTAATTTTGAATTAACTGACTCAGAGGTTCTGGATTTTGCTTCTTGTGCTTAGTCTTGATTTCTGATGGGGGCATTTCGGGAACAGCAAGAAAGTCAAACAAAGCTTTAATAGATTCATCGTATCGAGAGACTAAATCTTCGTAGAAAATGTTTTTAACCTGCGAATCTCCAAAAAGTTCTTGAGTATTTCTTTCCCAGGACTCAATATCATTAAAAGAGTTACACAGATAATCATAATCCAAATAAACTTGTTTCTTGGCAACGTCAATTCTTTCTGACTCTTTCGTTATTCCCCACTGGCTAGTTTTAAAAGCTACTTTCATCGAAACAATCATACTCAGACGATTTTTTCTTTTGAGATGAATAACCTTTAATTCGGGAATTTCACTCAGTTGTCGCCATTCATCTTCGTTCAGATGATAATAAAAAATCTTACATCCGACTGCTTCGGCACTTACAGGTCGTTCTCTATATAAATTATCAAGGGTTGGTTGAAAGTTTTCCCCAATATTACGATTATGAGCTGCAAATATCTCGTGTTCAGCGATTATATTGGGATGAGAGTTAAGGGAATTGAGCAGCAAATTTGAGCCTGAACGAGCATGTGATACGATGACAAATTTTGCGTAATTTCTATCGCAAGCTTCTGACGTTGAGCTAGGATCATTCTTAAGTTGAACTTTATTTTGCATATTTTTAGTTATGATTTAATCAATATTTTTAGCACTCAAAATTAATATTGTGCAATTGCAAACATTAAACCAGATTAATATCTATTTACTTTGCTATCTGGCAAGTTAAAAAAAACTAGTTTCTGACGTGATCAACAAATCCTAGCAATATATCTGTCAAGGATTCTAATTAGTAATTGTAGGCAAACTAGAGATAGTTGCAACTGTTAAAGATTAGCATTACCATATTTTTTGTGCCTGAGTGTATTTACGGAACATATCATTGTTTTTACATAAGTGATAGTTCGTAATCACAAGTATTATCCGTTTAATCAACTATGTACTAAATGCTGCAAATTATGATTCAGCAAATAACTTTTTAGTTCTTGATCATTTTGAATTTTTTCCAGTGAATTTTTACGTTTATCTTGTTTTTTTACGTAATCTGAAATCTGAGGACGATCATTAATTTCGATTCCACTTTGCTTTAACCATGATTGAATATATCTCACCTTCTCATCATCGCTGCTATGGCAGTGTATATCTTCATAAGATAGTTCGAAATATTGTTGACCACTATTTCGCAGACATGATTCAACACGACTATAAAAACTCATCTTGTCAAAATACCAGGTCTTAAAATCTAGACAGTCTATATTTAGCTTAATGTCACTTGTATCTTGCTTTTGGGAAGATTTCGTCATTTCTAAAATCTTATCAGAAATATAAACATCTAAAAGATTTCGTCTCATGACTATTTTAATTACTTTTTTGTTAGTCAATAAATTAGTCTTCAGTTTATGCCAACGTAGATGTTCGGGAAATATTTTAAAACCTGCATACTGCTTAGGTGAGAATGAATTGAGAAAATTTAAAAAATGCTCAGGGTGTTCGTGATTAAAGCGAACTAAATCTTTGTCCTCAAATGGTTTCTCTCCAATCTTAATTTCTAGGTCATGCTTGTCTTTTAACCATTCGACAAAATCAAACTTTCTCGAAGTTGGCATCCAGACTGTTTGATTATGATAAACCTCACCAAAAAACTCCATATTGCTAAAACTATCTAAAATCTTCATTAGGTAGTTTGAACCAGTTCTACGGCATGCAATCAGAGTAAAAACCTGGGAATTCATATTTTTCAAAATCTCTAAATTTATTAATCAATTCTCGAAAAAACAATGTTAGTGTAGACACTCTGTTTTAATTTACTTGAGCAAAACTGTTTTTTCAGGATAATCTAGTTGACTTTAGAAACTATAATCAAATTTATTAATGTAGGGCTTAAACACTGTCTTAACCATATTTCTGGCGCTTAAGGAATAGTGTTGCCAATAGCAACGGTCTCTATTGGTAACATTCTTCTTCGGCACCTCAATTTTTTTATCTACTCCACAATGATTTAGTAAAATATTATGAATATCTTCATTCATATTTTCCATTCTGATAAAAGCATCCGAATGATAAACATATTCAGGGTGCAGCATAGCTTTTTGCTTGCTTTCATATCTGTTTTTTAAGCGCTTTTCGATCCAATCGGGAAACTCTAAAATTATTGAATCAACAATTTCTGCTATTCTTTTTTTTCCTTTAGGAGTACGATATACCCAGGAAGATTCATCTGCCAGAAGTTTACTAAATCTAGTGCGACTCCGATACCATTCTGCATAAAAATAATCGTAAGGATTTCTCGTACCAGTAATTTTCAAATAATTTAGTTGCTCGGAGTTCAAGAGATTATTTTCTTTAAGCTCTGCTAAGGTTGAATGCTTAGATCTAACAACTACTTTTCCATCCTCTGCTACTATATTTTCATCACTATCAGGAATCTTTTTAACATCAAAGTTATCTTGAAAATATTTATATAGTGCAGAAGAACCAGTACCTGGGGCTAAAAAGTAGATAAATTTTAATTCGTCACAAACTAGAGCCATAACATTACTTACCTAATAAATAATAAACAACTACAGAACTGAATTTATATTTCAAACAATGACTTTAGACAGATCAAATTAAGCTTGAATTTACTTAGTAGAAAACATAATTTATCTTGCTTCACTATTGTAATTAAAACAAATTTATATCCAAGCTTTATCAATTTGAATATTTATTTTTGTCTAAGCAGAAATCTGTTCTTCCGTCAATTAAACTAACATCATACTAGTATATTTGCCATGAGTATAATCACGGATCAATCAATGTTTTTGCGTACGTAAAATTATAGGACGAAAAGTCTTCACAGTCTGGAGATTAATTGTGTTTAAATATACAAACTTTGTAATGTGTGTTGGATAGTTTTTTTGATTCCATCAGGTTCATAAGTAGCGATCGCACTACGGGCATTACTCGATAACTTTTGCCATAGTGTCTCGTTATGGTTTAGCAATAAAATTTGGCGAGCAAACTCTACTGTATTATTAGCTTCTAAAATATCCTGGTTCGGAACCAAACTCATCCCTTCAGTGCCAATACTAGTCGAAATTACGGGTAAACCATATTCTAAACTATGACCAATTTTACCTTTCATTCCTGCGCCATATCTTAAGGGAGATACTGATAGCTTATGGTTTAAAAAATAGGGGCTAACATCTTCGATATATCCTGTGACAGTAATGCGATCGCTCACCAAGGCTGAGACTTCTGCACTGGGGTTATTACCTAATAAAGTAACTTTAAGTTGGGGGTCTTGTTGCCAAACTAAAGGCATGATTTCCTGACAAAGCCATAACACTGCATCTATGTTGGGAGGATGATTATAACTGCCAATAAACAAGATGCCCGAGCGCTCATTAAAACTAGGAATCTTACCTTGATATGGGTGATGAATATTGGAGACTACCGCAACATTATCTACCGCCTGCTGTTCCAGTATTTTTTGTTCAATAGGAGTGACCGTAATCGTCAAATCAGCTTGATGAGCCATCTTTAACTCTTTGGATTGCATATCAATCCACTCTGCCGCCATTGCCGAACTTTTTTCAGGAGATAATTCCCAAGCTCTTTTGAGGCGTAAGTAATGTAAATCGATGGTGTCGTAAATAATTTTGATTTCTGCTCTTTGACGGATGAGAGGTGCATACTTCTCGTTGAGTTCGGGACGACAAATCCATGCCAGATCAATTAAAGGTAATCGCTCCTGTATTTGCTGATCGATGAGAGTGCCATAACCGTCCTGGGTATATAAAGTTTCGATCTGAAGGCTTTGCAGGAGAGACACATATGGTTCTTCTTTGACGCCATTGTCTGGGGCAAAAATTATATGATAATCCAGTGCTTTAAAGATCTTAAGCAACTCAAACAAGCGACGCGACCCTGATTCTCGGTCGTAGCTAGGCACATAGCTATCAATCACCAAGATAGTTTGTTTCCCCAGATATTTCCTGGTAGCCAAAGGTACATGCTGAGCGCCAACATTGGATAAGTAATTATTCTGCTGGAGAACAGTCTGCCATTTTTGCTGAAACTTAGTCGCGTTAACTACCTGATATCTTTTAGTACCGCTAGTGGTGGAAGTTCCTGAACTAATCCCTTCGTAGTGAATCACCTCCGACTGAGGTTGATACATTACCTTCATTCCCAGTTGATGACGGATCGCAAAGCAAAGATCGGTATCTTCATAGTATGCTGGGGCAAAATCACGCTCAAAACCATTTAAACGCTCAAAAACCTCGCGCCGCACCATCAGACTGGCGCCCGAACAATAATCTACAGGACGCAAATAATTATACTTAGGGTCATAAGGATTATCCTGTCTACCATAGTTCCATCCTGAAGCATCCTGCCAGATAATGCCCCCTGCTTCTTGCAAACTGCCTTGGGGATAGAGTAATTTTGACCCCACTGCACCCACCAATTCATCCTGGACTAAAACTTTAACCAAGCTTTCAATACAGTTTGCTTTAATCTCGGTATCGTTGTTGAGAAAATAAAGATACTTTCCTTTTGCTAAGGATGCACCTTGGTTACAGGAATAGATAAAACCTTGATTAGACTCACTGTTAACTAGATTAACTGCCGTAATCGGGGTCAGGATCTGTTCAGTCTGATCTGTGGAGCAATCATTAACTAAAATAATCTCCACAGGAGTATCACTACTCAAATTTAGTGCGAGCGCCTTGAGACATTGGAGCGTATAATTCAGCTGATTATAAACAGGAATAATAATTGAAACCTCAGGAATGTCACTATGGGGCAAAATCCCCTGCAATTCCTGAGCTAAAGTCGCAAAATCTGCTGATGAGCGATCGCTCTGGGGAGTTTCTGATACAGCTATAATGCTGGGCAAAGCAGTATTACCCGTTAATTGTCCTAACCGCGCCAAAATCTCGCTATTTTTGGGCTGTATTTCTAAAGCCATCTGGTATATAGCATGAGCCTCATCGGACTTACCTGACTCTGCCAAAATATTGCCTAACCTGAGATAGAGAGTGACGTTGCGTTTATCAATCGCTAATGCCCGATGATAGACTTCGGGATTATCAGGATCTTGTCCAATTGCCAGTAAAAAGTGTTCGAGAGCCTGCTGACGATCTGATTCACTGCGGCGATATAAAGCATCTCCTAGCTTTTGCTGTGCTTGAGGTAAATCAGGCTGTAGTACCACCGCCTGTTGATAGCCTCTTATTGCTTGCTCCCATTGATTTAAATGTTCGTGAGCTTCCGCCAAATTATAATATGCCCAGGGAAAGTCAGGATTGAGTTTGATTGCCTGTTGATAGACAGGAATGCTCTCGCTCCATTGCTCCAGCTGAACTAGTGCATAACCCAAATTATTGTATGACCAAGAAAAATCGGGATTGAGCTGAATTGCTCGACGATAAGCTGCAACTGCTTGTGACCACTGTTCCTGATGACTGAAAACTTCTCCTAGTTGGTGATAAGCGGCAGCGTAATTGGCATCATATTGAGTTGCTTTGTGGTAGCAGATCGCAGCCTGAGACCACTGCTGTTTTGCCTGATAAAGATGTCCCAAACGAAAACATAATTCGGGATGTTGTTGCTGCTTGAGACCATGCAGATAACAAGAAATCGCCTGCTCTACCTGATTCAATTTGGTTAGTAATTCGCCAAAAGCCAGATAAACTGCAATCAATTCTGGCTGCTGCTCAATTGCTCGACGATAACAGGAAATTGCCGAGTTATGTTCCCCTGTTCTGACTAAGTTTTGCCCCAGAATCAAATATTCCTCAGCACTAATTTCCCCTTCCCCCAAGGCGATCGCCTGTAGCCAGGATTTAGTGGCTGCTTGCTGCTGACCCGACTTAGTTAAAGTGCGTGCTAATGCCAAGTGTGCCTTGCCCATTTTCGGCTCTGAAGCGATCGCCTGCTGATAGTGAGCGATCGCTTGTGACCAATCTTGCTGCTTGACATAGAGGTCGCCGAGGTTGAAATGTTTTTCTGCGGCGTTTAAGCTTAACATTTTGCTTTGAGGCAGCGTAGTCGATTCTAAAGCTAAATTATGAGCGGGAGTGTTATTGGAATTAGTGCTTAACTGAAGAATGACCCGACAATATTTAGCAGCTTCTGACCATAGTCCTAACTCCTCACACAGCTTGACAATCTTTTGATATATTTCGATTCTTTGTGGTTCTACTTTAGTTGCCTTGACATATTGTTCCAAAGCCTCTTGAATCTGACCTTGCTGCTCTAGAGATTGACCTTGTTGGAAGTGATGGTGATGAACCTGACTAGATTCAGGAACTTGATTAGATTCGGGACTTTCTGCCGCTGATTGCTGAAGCTGACATCTAACTAAATGCTGATATACGGCGGTAAATTCGGGGTCGATTCTCAGTGCTTGCTGGAAGTGGGCAATTGCTAGCGGCCATTGCTGTTGTTGTGCATAGAGAGTTCCCAAGTTGGCATAGGCTATGGCAAAATTGGGGTTGAGCTTAATCGCTTCTTGATAGTAGCCAATGGCTTCTTTTGCCTTGTTGGTTTTTTGTAAAGCATCACCCATTAACTTATGAGCTTCAGCTAATTCTTGATTTAAAGCCAATGCTTTAGCGCAGGCTTGAATCGTTGACTGCCATTGTTTTAATTGCCAATGCTTTTGTGCTTGATCTAAGCAAACTTGAGCCTCATCTACTTTGAACATCTTTTCCGATTGTGTGTTGGGATTGGATCAGTTGAGGATTATGGATACAACTAACCGCAGAATTTAACACCTCATAGGTCATATTGCCCACTTTTATTTGCTAAGAGATGATTAAATAGCTTGAATAGCCTTTGGCTTTTGGCTTTCCGTCCTAGCTTTTTTTAAGCTGATTTCTTAATTAAAGTAAATTCTCTTAATTGATTGTGAAATACGCCTGATGTGAATTCAAATAAACTGAATAGATCCGTGAGAAACAAAGTAATCATGTAAACCTATACTATTTATATTCAACTTTGGAATGATAATTAAGAGCTAAAAGCGGCGCAGCGCGCACATGCGGGCGATGCGCCCTAAAGGATACCGCTTCGCGACCGAAAGTAAGGCGCATAGTTCGCCGCAACTAGTCCTTTAGGGCATATGCTTTAGTGCAAGCCCTTTGTTGAAGGTTTCCTACATGCGGCAAACTTTCGCCTTCGCTGACTCTGATGCGATCGCATCTGTGGGTCTCACCGCTAATTCACATTAAGCGTTAAACATGAAATAGTTAAGGCAGAGGTCAGAATAGATAAACTTTTAGTAGCAATATTTATTCTGCGTTTTTTTAGGTGGAGCTAGCTACTTACTATTTTGGCTTCTAAGCAGTCTTTAGCTAATAGTGATGAAATTAAAGCTAAAACTTAGATTAGGCATAAACTTTCTTGTAATAATTTTGATATTCCTCACTCAGTAAAGGTTGCCACCAATCCTGATGTTCCAGATACCATTGGACGGTTCGACGTAACCCCCCTGTCACAGTTTCCTGAGGACTCCAGCCCAACTCGCGCTCAATTTTGCTGGCATCGATCGCATAGCGGCGATCGTGTCCCGCTCGATCTTTAACAAAGGTAATTAGTTGTTTTGAAGGACGTACAGGCAGCTCAGGTGCCAGTTCATCCATAAGCTCACATAGTTGTTCTACTAGATCCAGGTTTTTGACTTCGTTATTGCCACCAACGTTATAGATTTCTCCTGGTGCGCCACGGTTAATTACGGTAGCTAAAGCTCGGCAGTGATCTTCGACATAGAGCCAATCCCGAATATTTTGACCATCACCATATACAGGTAAGGGTTTACCCAAAAGAATGTTGATGCACATTAAGGGGATTAACTTTTCTGGGAAGTGATAGGGACCATAATTATTGGAGCAGTTAGTAATCATGGTGGGCATACCGTAAGTATGAAAATATGCTCGTGCTAAGTGATCGCTACCTGCTTTTGATGCGGAGTAGGGACTATTGGGAGTATAGGGAGTGGTTTCGGTAAAGGCTGGTTCGTCCGCTGCTAAACTGCCATAGACTTCATCGGTAGAGACGTGTAAAAAGCGGTCTAACTGGGGCTGGTTTCTCTGATTCCAACGCTGACGAAAGGCTTCTAACAGGGTAAAGGTGCCCACGACATTGGTTTGCACAAATGCCCCAGGACCCAGGATTGAACGGTCTACATGAGACTCAGCAGCAAAATGAGCTACGGTATCAATATCCTCTGCTTCCAGAATCTGATCAATCAAAGAGCGATCGCAAATATCTCCCTGGACAAATTTGATAGCTGAAGCGGCTTCCAAATTAGCGAGAGTATTTCTGTTGCCTGCGTAGGTTAAAGCATCTAACACAACCACGCGGTCTTGGGGATAGTTCTGACACCAATGATAAACAAAGTTAGAGCCAATAAATCCTGCTCCCCCTGTAATCAAGATTCGACGGGGAGTTCTGCTTTCTTGCTGCATATATCTTACCTAATTACCTCTGTGGAGATGCCTGACTTAGCCAGGGTGAAACCTGGTTTGTTGTTAACAATTACGTCAATTCAATCTTGGAGTCATCCCCAATCATAAACCTTAATGCTTTGGGGCGCTGGGGTGCAACCTTGAGATGCGCTCTTTCTCCAATCAAGCTATCTACTATTCGAGAGCTAATTCCTTCTAAAGTCGCTCCTTTAAGAATTACACTATGCTCAATATCAATCTCAATCAGGGTTGTATCATCAGCAATACTGCTGTAAGGACCAATAAAGCAGTTTTGAATATTGCAGTTTTTACCAATTGTTACGGGACCCCGAATCATCGAGTTGATGACCTGAGAACCTTCCCCAACATGAACTCTACCGCTAATCTTACTCTCCTCGTCAATCACTCCCTCATGAGTCGATTCTAAACAAGTATCTAAGATAATTTGATTGGCTGCTAATAAGTCATCTTTTTTCCCTGTATCGAGCCACCAGCCTGATAATTTGAATGATGCTACTCTTTGCTCTTGGTCTATTAAATACTGAATCGCATCGGTAATTTCTAATTCGCCTCGCGCCGAAGGCTGAATATTGGCGATCGCCTGATGAATCTGGGCAGAAAATAAATATACTCCCACCAAAGCTAGGTTAGAAGGGGGGTCTTGGGGTTTTTCAATCAGCTGGAGTACCTTACCTGTGGCATCTACCTTCGCCACCCCGAAAGCACTAGGATTATCTACCTCACATAATAAAGTTAAAGCATCTAGTTGATTTGATTTAAAGCGCTCAATAAATTGATCGAGTTCACTTTGAACTAAGTTATCTCCCAAATACATTACAAAAGGAGAATCTCCTAAAAACGTCTGAGCCACCTTAACTGCGTGAGCCAGTCCTAAAGGCTCATCCTGTCTAATGTAGGTGATGTTAGCCCCAAAGCGATCTCCATTGCCCGTTTTTGCCTGTACTTCTCCTCCTGTTTCAGGACTGATAATAATACCGATTTCGGTAATTCCCGCCGCCACAATGGACTCAATTCCATACCAGAGAATGGGTTTATTTGCTACGGGAACTAGCTGTTTTGCTCCTGTATAGGTCAGAGGACGCAATCTAGTTCCTTTTCCACCAGATAGAATAATTGCTTTCATGGTTGTGTTGAAGTGATTCAATATAAGTTGTTTAGTATCAAAAATTTGGCGGCTGATGTTGAGTTATGCTGTTTTACTGGCTTGGCTTTGGAGTGCGTGCCATTCCCCTAACATTTTCCCCAGAGAGTCGCGCCAGTAAGGAGGAACAACTCCAGTGGCAGCAGTAATCTTGGCTTTAGACAACACCGAATAGGCAGGACGCTGGGTAGGAGTGGGAAATTCCGCAGTACTGATTGGCAAGACTTGTTCAACTTTCAGTGGATACCCTAGTTGCCTTGCCTCAGCAAAGGTGGCTACTGCCAGGTCGTACCAGCTAGCCACGCCACTATTTGTAAAGTGATAAATGCCCTTAATGCTTGAATCAGCTAAAGATTTTGATAGCAGTTGAGTGATTGCGGCGGCAATATCAGCAGACCAGGTAGGACCACCTATTTGATCCGCAACGACTTTTAACTCTGATCTGGATGCACCCAACTTGAGCATGGTTTTGACAAAGTTTCCATGACCACGAGAACCATAGACCCAAGCCGTACGCAGAATTAAATGGCGATCGCAGTTTTCCTGAACTCCAATTTCTCCTAACAGCTTCGACTTGCCATAAGTCCCCAACGGATCTGTGGCATCAGTTTCTAAATAAGGAGTATGATTCCTGCCATTAAACACATAGTCAGTGGAAATGTGCAGTACTATTGCACCTATGTCTTGAGCCGCAGTGGCGATCGCTTTTGGTGCGGTGGCGTTAATTGTCATTGCTAGATCAGGCTCACTTTCAGACTGATCAACGGCAGTATAAGCAGCAGCATTAACAATTATATCGGGCTTAATTTCGGCAATGCGCTGCTGAATTTGCTCAGGCTGACTCAAGTCGAGGTCTTGACGACTCACGCCAATTACTTCCCCCAAGGTCGTCAAAGTACGCTGTAGTTCTTGACCTACCTGTCCTGAAATTCCTGTCAATAATACTCTAGTCATAGAAACACCTCTGCATTTTCCAGAGGAATCCCCGCTTTATCTTTGGCAGATAAAACTGGTTCACCCTTAAACTTCCAGTCGATACCTAGCTGCGGATCGTTCCACAGGATGGCACGTTCATGTTCTGGAGCGTAGTAATCAGTTGTCTTGTATAAGAAGTCGGCAATCTCAGACAAAACCACAAATCCATGTGCAAACCCAGGTGGCACCCACAGTTGCCGATGATTAGTTGCGGTAAGCAGACATCCTACCCACTGACCAAAAGTTGGCGAACTTTTGCGGATATCTACCGCTACGTCATAAACCTCGCCAGAGACTACACGCACCAGCTTGCCTTGAGTTTGCTTAATTTGATAATGTAATCCACGCAAAACATTGCGGGCAGACCGAGAGTGATTATCTTGAACAAAGCTGGCAGCCACACCTGTTTCTGCCTGAAATTTTTCTTCATTATAGCTTTCCAGAAAAAAACCCCGTTCGTCACCAAATACTTTGGGTTCGATAATTAAAACATCGGGGATTGCTGTTTGAATAACTTCCATGAAGCTTTACTGTATAAATTATTTGCTACTTACTTTTAGTGACGGCTCCAACTGCAAACTACTAAGTAGTCACAATATTCCCGCCTAAAATAACATAAATTTTCTTTATTTTTGATCCTATCATTAGATAAGCAAAAACCAGTGAATATACTTAGAAAATTGATTGTCTAAGCTAGCAACTTTTATCTAAATTTTTACATTTAAAACTATCTATTCAAAAATAATAAGTAGTAATAGTATTCGCTGGTTTTTAACTAATTTTATTGGTATTTTGGTTGGTTTTATCTAGCGATATCTTGATCGATAAATTTGCCGTTAATAGGCTAATTTATTTATATTTAACTCTTAAATACCCAAAATCGATTTTTATCTAGTGACAGATTCAAAAATATTTCTGTTAGTGATAAATTTGCCATTAACAGCGAAAAATACTCAGTCATTGTCAATAACTTGTTTTAACTGAAAAGTTGTAATTTTGTAAGCTTGGATACTGTTAATTTCTCGCTTTTCTATGTTTTTAGACCGCTCTAAACAATCTAAGTCAGAATCAATTTCTAAGTTGATATCACTATTAATATTAAAGCTAGCTGCTCGACCTTGCGACTCATAGCAACGTAGGACTAGGTTTTGTTCTGTCGAAAACTTTAATGCCATCAGAACGAGATTTTTAGCTGATAAATTGAGTAGCTCACTGCTAGGAGAAAGATAATTTACGCTGCCTTGATGCTGCTGCCGCTCAAGTAAAACAAAGGGCAGGGGAGTATTTAACTCATAGCCATACTGTACAGTGTTTGCTTCTTGCCAACTACCTTGATGAGGATAAATCCCGTAAGTAAAATGATGTAGACCCCGATCACTTTGGGGATCTGGCCATTCTGGTGAGCGAAGTAGGGTTAAGCGTAATTGATCGTGTGTGGCATCGTAACCATACTTGCAGTCGTTAAGCAGACTGACTCCATAATGTGCTTGATGATCAGTTATGTCTGCCCAATTTAATGCGGCTACTTCCCATTTGGCTTTAGCTGCCGCCGTTTGTGGTTGGGTGGGGCGATCAATTATGCCACAGGGAATTTCATAGGTGACGCGATCGCTGGTCAAATTAAAGGGAAATGATACTTTAACTAGGACATGAGTTTCTTGCCAATCAACGCAATTTTTAATCTTTAAAAGAGGAGAATCACCTTCTAAAATATAGTCTTGTCTAAAATGCGATCGGTTAAGCAGTTTGACAACTCTGATGCCTGTACCTAGTCCTGCTTCAATCCAGGCAATCGATTCTAACTCGGTGTCTGGTAATTGTTTTTGCTCATAATCAGGGGCGATGTTCCAAGCATCCCAATATTGTCCCCGATCTTCAAAAGCCTGGAGCTTATTGCCTGCATCCCGCAGCACCTCACGGTTATTTTGTTTATCAAAAATACTGGTTAAATCTCCAGTATGAGGATTGACAGTAACTTTGAGATACTGATTTTCTAACTGATAAACTGGATCGCTTTTGACTGTTACCTGATCTAGTTTGTCTATCTTCTCGGTGGCTGGCTGTTGACAAAGCCAATACAAACGATAACCCACCCCAGGAACTTCAGGAGCAAGAAAGCTCAACTGATTGCCGACCTGCTTAACCTCTGAAGATATCAGCTGCCCGTGATGATCCCAAAGCCTAAAAGACCCCTGACCAAATTGCTCATTTTCTAAAGTAATAACCCTTGATCGTTGCCAATTAAGAGAGTTAAACACAACTAGCGGGAAGGCATCAGCTTGGGGTGGTTCGGGTAATTTTATACTGGTAGCGATCGCCTGCACAGCACTAGCCAAAAGAAAATCTCCGATAGCGATCGCCTCTTCCCAAGTTTGATTGGCTTCAGTAAAAACTTCGGGGATCGATGTTCCTGGGAGAATATCATGAAACTGATTAAATAAAACTTTCTTCCAGGCAGTTTCGATTAGCTGTTGCCAGTCTGCTTGACAAAGCCCTTCTTTTTCAATTATTCTACTTATGTTGGAAAATTGTGTCTGGCTAACGAACTTGTCTCCACAAAGCAAAGTGGCAAAAGTTGACCATAACTCTGCCTGATAAAGCAATCTCTCACAACGACGATTATATTGCTTCTGCTCTGCATGCACGGTATAGTAACCACGGTGTAGCTCTAGGTAGAGTTCATCTTGCCACACAGGAAACAGAGGATAGGGGTGATCACTTTCTGCTGGCATCATATCTTGAGGTTTGGTTATATTAGGCTCTTCAGCAATCTTGTCCAAATAATCAACAGCAGTAGTAAACTCAAGTTGCGGAAAAAAAGGAGATCGCTGCCACTTCTGAGCTACCTCTAACATATCTCTCGTAGGACCCCCGCCATGATCTCCCACCCCTGGAAGCCAAAAAACCTCTTGTAACCCTGTCTGCAATTCCCAATCAACAGCATAGTTAGTCATGGTCAGGGGATTAGTATCCATGACCCCTGTAACATTGGGCGGAGACATCAAAGTAAGTAATTGTGTCCCATCGGGAGATTCCCACCAAAAGCAACCATGAGGAAACTGAGTCGTATCATTCCAGTGCAACTTTCCCGTAACAAAGTACTCAATTCCACATTGCGAGGCGATTTGCGGTAATTGCCAGGTAAAGCCAAAACTATCGGGTAACCACCCTACCGTACTAATTTTGCCAAACTTCTCTTGATAATATCGTTGACCGTAAAGTAATTGTCTAATCAAGGATTCCCCGCTTACCAAGTTGGTTTCAGGTTCAATCCACATCCCCCCTAAAAGTTCCCACTTATTTAACCCAACAGCATCTTGAATCTTCTTAAACAAATCAGGGCGATTAATCTCAAGCCATTGATATAAAGCAGGACTAGTATGACCAAAAGTTAGGGCAGGAAAATCTTGCTGTAAATCAAGCACCGATTTAAAAGTCCGCTCAGCAACCTCATAGGTTTCCTCAGTCGTCCACAGCCAAGCCATATCCAAATGAGCATGACCCAGTAAATTAAAACGACGCTGTCTAATATTGTGCGCCAAGGGTAACAAACGCGATCGCAACTCGGCTAAATCTTGCTCGAACTTGTCGGCATTGCTAAGATTATTCAAGTTAAACTGACTGATCTCTATTGCCAATTGATCCAGGTATTCGGGTTCAAACTCAGATAAATATTGCAGTAACACCGTCAATTCATCAGCCACTAATCCAGGATCAATATTATTTAGCTGATCTGAATGTTCATAAACTAAATGCGATCGCATTAATGCCCCAATGTCATGACCAGGACTAACAAGTCGCATCACAATCAAGTACTCTTGTCCTGGTTGAGCATCTGTCGTAACTACTACCCTGGCAGAAGAATCAAATAAATCCCCCTGCTGCACCAACTTTCCATCAATGAATGTTTGGGCATCTTCTGCCCACCAAGTTAAAACCAACCGCAAACATAATCCCGATATAGGATATCCTTGCACAGTAGACGGAATTATAACTCTCTGTGCCAACCACTGAATTTGTTTACCCTTAGGAAATACAATGTACTGATTTTGATTAACTGGTGCCAGAGGATACATCTGCAAATCAATCTCAGACATCTTGTAATTGACTGCTGAAGCCTTGAAATCGCGCCAGGTATTCTGGACTTCTACTTTAACTAACCGACGTAATTTAGCGATCGCTTGTTGAATGCTGCTGACAAGATTTTGGGACACTATATATGAGGAGAAAGCAACTTTTGCATTATACGCTTTGTTGAAAAGTTGTTAGTTGTTAGTCAAGAGTCATATGTTCTCAACGAAGGGCTATGCCTACATTTAGTCAAAAGTTTCAATAGTGATCAACGCCTTACGGCGATCAAAGGTAGATCAGGTGATTTCCCAGGTTGCCCAGGGAATACTATGGGATGTGATCAACGCCTTACGGCGATCAAAGGTAGATCAGGCTATCACTTCAAAACAGATTTCTTATCAAACTGGGTGATCAACGCCTTACGGCGATCAAAGGTAGATCAGGGCTTGTGGCTAATCCTGGTACTGTCGGGTTATCGTGATCAACGCCTTACGGCGATCAAAGGTAGATCAGGGCAGTTCCTGAAACCCTTATATAGTAAGCGTCCAGAATTGATTATGCAAGCACCTCCTTTGAAATCAAAAAATTATAGTTAAAAAGAGCGAAAAGCAGCAATTTTCAATTAATTTATAACTGCTGTAACCCAATGAGCGCAAGGCTTTTAATAAAAACGCAAGGATCTCCATAGTGTTTAAAATAGCTACATCCGTTATGGTACTAGGGGTTCAAGCCATAACAAGTTAAATTTATTCCTCACAACCAGAGGTGCTTGCTTTTTCTCCCTCAAAGTTACATAATTTGCCGCCCACCATTATCCTAAGCTTATGATCACTAACGGTATAGCTACTAGCATTTTTTGCCTGAATAGCAAACTAATATCTTTTCTCTTCACAGTAGAATATTAATGAATCGTCATTAACCAATACGATCTCTAAGAAAAAGTGAAAGTAGAAACTAAGCAGCAAGTCATTGAAATTATCAACAATAATTTAGACCGTTTCACCGAGTTTGGAGTATCCAGTGTGGGTTTGTTTGGCTCTTTTGTCAGAGAAGAAGCTACTCCTCAAAGCGATGTTGATTTACTTGTAAGTTTAGAAAATCACGACTGGAACAACTACTGTAATCTTTTAGACTTCCTAGAAACGCTCTTTGCTAGAAAGGTAGATCTCATAACAGAGACAGGAATAACTCCTAGCAATGGTCAAGAGATATGCAGAGAAGTCGAATATGTATATGATAAAACCAAGAGAGCGACTCAATCATATCCTGACTGAAACCAGATTTCTGGCTAAAGTTGCTGCCAAAATTCAGACACCAGAGCAATTAGCTTCAGAAGAAATTTTAAGACGTTCTGTAGAAAGAAGCATTGAAATTATCGGAGAAGCAGTCAAAGATATTCCCCAAGAAATTCGGCAACTTAGCCCAAGTACTAAATGGAGTCAGATTGCTAGAATGAGAGATAATCTCATCCACAGATATTTCACTGTCGATCCTAAGATTTTGTATGGAGTGATAACAGAAAATGCTCCCATACTGCAAGAAGAAGTCGCAATAATCCTTAATCAGCTCAATAGACAAGAATACGCTCAATATCGCAGCAATTTAAGAGAAAGCAAAACTATTGATAATAGACTCTTAGCGCCTATTGACCAACAAATAGAAATTGATGTCGCGATCGCTAAACAAATTCTCCAAGAATATCCTTCTCAGTTTCGAGAAGTAGCAATTACTAAGATCACAGAGATAATTAGTGCTGGAGAATGGGCATCAGATTTAGCAACTAATGATGAGAAAACAACGCCTGAACAATATATTAATGAAATAATTACTCGTACCACTAAGTGAAATTCTTAATTCAACGCCTAATGGCGATCAGAGGTAGATCAGAAAAGTGACGCTATAAGAACTATCATTTACCATTAGTGATCAACGCCTTACGGCGATCAGAGATAGATCAGGAAGATCAAGACTTGAATAACGCGGAATCTAGATTTCGTGATCAACGCCTTACGGCGATCAAAGGTAGATCAGGGTTTAATAGGTCAGGTTTAAAGCCCTTCTTATGCAGTGATCAACGCCTTACGGCGATCAAAGGTAGATCAGTTCTTGAAACCCTTATATAGTAAGCGTCTAAAATTGATTATGCAAGCACCTCCTTTGAAATCAAAGAATTACAATCAAAATAAGCGAAAAGTAGCAATTTTCAATTAATTTATAATTCCTGTAACCTAGTAACAGTAAGCTTTTTAGTAAAAATGCAAGGATCTCCTTGGGGTTAAAAATGCCTAAGATTATTATTCAGTAAAGGTTTCAAGCCCAAACGAGTTAAATTTATTCCTCACAACCAGAGGTGCTTGCTTTTTTGGATTTAAATAACTCGAAAACCACCATTATCTAACATCCAAGTATTGGGACAATTATAAGCAGGTAAATCTTTAACGCACTGATTAGACAAGCGAATCAAAATTAGATCGTCTTCTGCGGTCAAAATTTTTTCCAACTGCCAGCGCATTTTCTCCCTAGTTCTTTGAGATAGCCAACAACGGAAGATAGAATATTGTAGTCTGTCGCCATAGCCTTCGATCAATTTATAAGCCTTGCGCCAGCGTTTAGGACAGCGAATGTCGTAACAAACCAGATACCAGTTTTTATATTCTGCCATAATCTCCTCACCGCACGATCAGCTGACCAAACAAGCCAGCTTCACCCATCCATTCTTTTTCTAATAATCTGACTTCCAACTCCAGCAGACGACGATAGGTAAGAGAATATTTAGTTATGGGATGCCGATAGGTTTTCTGTTTGCGTTGTTCGTAGAGAGCGATAAATTTTCTCCTTCCAGTCTCGCTCAACCATACCTGTTGCCCGCGAATCTCGTAATCTTGATTGACATCCCATTGCAAACGGTTAACTGAAGAGATTACGATCGCATCTACTAAAGGGACTCTAAATATTTCCATCAAATCCAAAGCTAGGGGAGAGGCTTGAGTGCGAGGCTGGTGGTAAAAACCTAGTGCTGGTTCTAAACCAACGGTCAAGATAGCATTCATCACATCCTTAATTAATAAAGAATAGCCAAAACTCAGCAAGGCATTAAACCGATCTTTGGGTGGGCGACGATTGCGATCGCTAAATCTCATTAGATGGGGGATATCTGGACTTAAAATACAAGGAAGAGCGGCAAAGTAAAGAGCTGCTATTTTTCCCTCTATTCCCAAAAGAGACTTAATGGAGGTGATTTGTGGAATTTGCTTGAAAATAGCTTGCATTTGCTGAATCTTAGTATCTAGTTTCGCTGATTTAAGCTTTCTGCTTCGGCGATAGCGCATTAATAATTTACGCTGTCCCTGTCCCCGACAGTTGACTAATTCTCTAGCTAAAGACAAACAAAAATCTTTATTTCTTAAAGCTTCATACTGCCTGATCCTTCGTTGAATACTTCCCTGTCGATTGTCGATACTCCCTACATAACGCCCACCACCAGAAACAAAATGAATACCAATATTTTTATAGGCACAGAAATGTAAAGCTTGAGTGGAAATTTGCGAGAAGCTATGAAGTACAAGCTGTCCCACCTGTTGAGCGGGTATTTTCTCTAGAGGCTGATCTTTGCGGGTAATTTTAATCTGTTCTCCAGTCCTACCTACTCTAGTCCCTGGTTCAAGAATATGTAGGATCTCTCTTTGGTCATCTTGGGGAAATAATCTCACCGCTTCCCATTCTTGGTTATGAACTAATCTTGCTTCTTCTGGCAAACATACGGGAGAGAGAGAACAACGAGTACAAAGTCTCTCGTTTTCGGTTACAGGTGGACGTTGAGTTGAAGTTCTTATTTTTTTGGCTGTAGCGATCGCATTTTCGACGATTGTCTTGCCCTCATTATCAAAAGGCACATGAACCAAAACATTATCTGTGTGATAGCGAATTCTCCCCTCTTGCACCTCAATTCCCAAAGCAGATTCAATTAAATAACAGTAAGCCAAAATTTGCAGGAGATCGCTTGACCATGCTTGAGGCTCTTTATTCTCGTCCCTGTGACAACGCCCTCGCTTATGTTCGTAAGGGATAGTTTGACCGTCACGAGTCCGCAAAGCATCAACCCTACCCCGCAGTCCTAATTCTTCACTGACTAAATATAAATCTGACCAATCTTCATCTTCTTTCTTTTCTAATTCTGCGTGTAACCTACGTCCTGCAAATACCGCCGCATCTTGGGTATAAAGTTCCTCTACTTCTTCGAGGTAATAAAGACGAGGACAGTAAGCTAAAGCATGAAGAGCAGAAACGCGGATAGTTTCTGATTTAACAACAGGTGTTATTAATAGTTGCATTTTGGTAAATATTTTGTTTACTTTTGATTACAACTACTTTAATCAATCAACCTGGCAAAAACGTTTCCTAGTTATTGAAATAATTTGGCGATCGCACCCGTGGTCAAGTGTAGTGGATGAATAAAAGCCTGGTAAATCTAGCTATGAATTTTGAGATTTTCGGTTCTTAGATTCAATCAAAAAGCTAAAAACTAATGTGGGTCAAAAAAAGTTGCTGGTGACACATTAAATCTTGCTGACAATGCTTCTATTTGCCTGACATTTAGCTTTCTTTTTCCACTTAGTATTTCTGACACTACTCCCTGTGAGCCTATTTCTGGCATTTCTGACTGTGATAATGAATGTTCTACCATCAAATACACTAAGGCTTCTACTCCACTGCATTCAGGTAGTTGATAGTTTTCTCGATCATAGGCTTCTATCAGTATTCCCAGAGTATCCAGTAAGCCGTACAAAGGATTAGATTCATCATCTCCTACTTCATCTAATAGGCGATTTAATCTTGCTACCGCTGCGTCGTATTCTTCTTCATTTGTAATCGTCAAATAAGGTGCTATTTCTAGCCAATGCTGTTTCAGTTTTGCTGCTATTGCTGTCATTCTTTCCACTCTCCTTGATTGTATTCTTTGTGGGTTAGCACATTCCTCACATATACTTTGTGACGATTGAAATGTATTGCCACTATCAATCGATACTTGTTTCCTCCTATATTGAATACTGTTAGCTTCCCTACCAAATCGGCACTAGGAAAGGTTTCTCGCAATTGAGCAAAATTATCAAAATTGTTTTTCTCGATGATTCTAGACCATCTTTCGAGAGCCTTTCTACTCTCTGGATATCTCTGCCAGAAAACCTTAAGCGTCTTTTTGGTGATTAGATGCATGCGCCTATTTTATCTCAAGTTGAGATATTTTTTTTATGGAAGACTGATCCAAATATTGCGATCTTCTGGTGGTTCTAACAAATAATTACTGGGTTCAAAATCAGACATCTTAGTTTTAGCCTTACTATCAGCATTGCTTTCGATGCCAAAGATTTTAGTTTTGGTTTTAGTATTGTTGGCGCGATCAATCCAGGTTGTCAATCGGCATTTATCGTGACTGGGAGGACTATCATTATCGATCTGACCGTACCATTTTGGGTGACTCTCATTATTTGCATGTTTTTGACTGTACCATCGTGCAAGTTTGGGCTTATTTAGTATGTTGATTTCATCAATTAAAAAATTATTGTCCCCAGCAAAAGGTAAACCGTAACGAGGTTCGTCGAGTTGTCCATTCAAACCTTTGATGATGCGATCGCAAAAATCAGCTTCAGCTTTAACGCCAATAATCAGTTCTAGATCGATTAGAATCTGTCGGCGTACTGGAGAAATCCAATATTTTGCCCCATAAGTTTTTTTGGCTAATTCTTTCCCTGAATTTCCAACGGGATAACTATGGAGTTGTTGAGAGAGAATTGCTGTATCTGAAGGTTTGACTTGGGCGATCGCAATTTCCATCTGTGGTAATTCATCTTTCGGTTTAATTTTAGTAATGGCTTCATCAGTAGCAGTACGCTGTTCGATTCCCGCTAGGTTAAGTAATAAGCCGTAAATCGTCGATGGGGAAGGAATAAGAGTGGTAGAGCGAAAAGAACCCGATTGAAAGGGGCGAAACGCAGCAAAAGGGGCTTTTATATGCAAGTACATTTATTTACCTCTCAAAAATGCGTCGGATAATTCGTTAAATAGCTGTTCGGGATTGGCGTATAAATGTACGCCTTTACTTTCTAAATTTTGTTTGTCAACATCGTCTAGGTTACGTACTAGTTCGCCTCCCAACCAAAACTCATCCCCAGGGAGATCGCAGTTTTCGGTATTCTTTTTGTTGATGCGATTTAATGCCTCAAAATTACCTGCCTCATTAAAGCCATAGGTTTTATATCCCGCCACTAATTTGGGAGTAAGCCTGGCAAATACCGAACGAGGAGCAAATTCATAGTATGCTCTAGCATGACCGCCCGCCACATTATTTAATTGGGCGATCGCATTTAATAAAGCCTTTGTCCATTCTGGTTGCGCCATGCAGTCTCTTTGTGCCAAAGCGAAGGGATACTGAAAAGCAGTGTGGGTAACTTCTCGGTGTAAAAGTGCTGATGTTCCAGAGTTTTTCCAAGGACTTTTCCCTGCATTTAAAGGCGATTGGTGAAACACTGCATCGAATTTAAACGGATTTAATGCCACTGCCATATTGCACCGCAAAACACTATCTCGCTTGGGCGGTAGATCTTTATCTCTCATTTTTGTAGCATCTTCCTTTTTTGCCACCATATAGCCAAACAGAAAATCATCGGCGTATTTATTGGGGTTGGGATATTCTTTGAACTCCACTGCTAATTGATCGGCATCGTGAATGCGAGTGCGATTGTGAGGTTGATTCATTAAAATCAGGGTTTCTCGCATGGCATTACGCATCGATTCAGGGCTGATAACAGCATATTTCGCGCCATCTTTGGAGATTTTTTGCAATACTGTACGATTTTCTTCCGATTCTCCGCGATAGTTTCCTGCTGGTGCGGGATAAGTTAAAACTGTGGCAAATAAGTTGAGATTGGACATGGTTTTTCCTTTGATTTGATTTGCTTTACTTAACGCCTGACGGCAATCTAAGGAAAATGTTTGTAATTTGGTAATGTGGGCAATGCTTAAGTTATGGGTGACTGCTATTTATGCTGCATTGATGCTGGATTCTTCTGTCTTTTCTTCGGATGATTTACCAGAAGGAAATTGGCTGGTTAACGCAAGTAAAGTTAATGCCCTAATTTTTTTCCATTCATTGTCATCGAACAATTCTTTGGCAAACTGAGCAAATTCTTTTTCTTTAACAAAAGGATAGAGACTAGAAACAAAGTAATCGATAAAGACTTGTTTTTCGGTTCTTGATCGCACTGCTAAGAAGGCTTCATTAGCAATTTTATATTTTTTATCGTTATAGTCTGGCTGTTGCACTTTGACTTTAGTTTTGCTGTTTATAGGATAACCATCTTTCTTGCTTTGACCTTTTTTCCATTCAAGATCGTATTTACTTTTTAATTTACCTAATACATAACTTTGGCAGACTGAGTAAACAATTACTTCAGTATCTCTAACTTTTTGAGTCATGGCTTTAACTTTATCTTGATTGAATATTTCTACACGAAAAAATGCTTGGGCATCGTGGCTAAAATAGAGATTGGATTTGTCTGTTCCTTTTTTAGTTTCCTTTTCCTTATTCAGCCATTGTCTTGGCGCACGGGAGAGCAAATCGTCAAATTCGTTCCAGGCGGGTTTGTCTCGAACGAGATTTAATAATCTTTGTTTGCGAAACCAAGGACACCAGTATTCTTTTCTAATTTGTTCGTAGCGATTTAAAGTTTCTCTAATTGGTTCGACATAATTTATCGATTTAATCTTAATACTATTGCCAATTTTTTCAGCATGAATTACTTCAACTCCTAAAACCGTTCTGGCTATTCTTTGGCTACCAGTTTCACGAGCGATCGCATTTTCCAATAGCATAAAATCTAAAGCACTTTCTTCTACCAGATCGATAACTGCATCGCGAGGTAAATACTTGAATTTATCGCTACTTTGGGTACGAGATTCGATTACTTTTTTAAAAGAAGTACAAAACTTTTTCAGGTTTGCTACATCGGGAATAGCCAAAGCATAACCGTTAAATTCGCGATCGCCGTCAAGCTTAAAGGTAGCGGGACAATATACCTGCATTACTAAAGGACTAAAATGCAACAAAAATTGATACTTTGCTCTATCTTTGACGGGAACATATTCAGAGTTAGTGGCTAATGCGCCGAGAAAAAACTGACTTTTTTGATCGTTGTTTTTTTCTGAATTGTTTCGTTCTTTCCAAATATTATCGGCATCCTGGGAATATTTTTTGTCCCCGACGCGATTATTATAGGGATTGCGAGTAGTAGGAATTCCTCGCTGAATGCTCCACATCATACTACGCCACAACTTAATCCAAATACCTTTGTTTGGCTCATCGCTAGATTTGTCCCAAGCTGCTAAAAATGCTCCAGTAGGTGTGACTACATCGTAAGAGTAACGTTTGACTTTTTTAATTTTTCCCGTTTTAGAATCTGTTATCTCTTCTTCTTTAACTTCTTTGGGGTTTTTAATTTTGTTGGTTGTCGATCTTTCTTCTAAGAATGAATCATAAATCAGATCGAATAGTGCTTTTAATCCTTCAAGATTTAATTCAATGTCTGCACTATATTCTTGAGCCTTACCTTTTATAATTGGTTTATCTTTATTTTCCAAAAACCAAGGCTGAAACTTCAATTCATTTATAGCCAAAATCAACCCTGCTAATCCCGCACGATGTTGTGCTGAAGGGAGCTTGGGTAGTTGATAATTAAGGGTTAGTTTATCTTCCATTCACCAAATCCTCGTTTTTCGTCATAAAATTTGTTGTCGGCAACTTTTAAATACTTTGGTAGCCAATCAGGACAATTTTCTTCAATAAAAAATTCTGGATTGTATTTTGGTACGGGTAAAATATAGCCGTCATAAGGCTTTTTATCTTTGTCGTCAACATCTATCAATTGTTTCAATGCTGGTAAATCTTTTTTGAGTACCGCATTAACCGTCCAATCTTTCTCATCTCCTCTAAATTTTTCGGATACGGCATAATAGCCACCGTCAACAAAACTACTTCCACCGTCAGATAGTCTTTCTGTTTTGGGCGAAAATTGTTCTAGTTTCTCGGCTAATTGTGCTTGACTAGTTTCACCCAATACCGAATTGATGAACTCTCTTGCTGCTGCTATCTCCTCTTCTTGATAGGGTTTAATTCCTTCGGGTTCGTAAACTAAAATTTTGGCGCGAAAACCTTTACCCCGCTTGAGGTGGCGATTTCCTCTACCCATCCTCTGCACCAAAGAAGAAATAGGTGCGAGTTCGGTAATAATAATATCTGCATCCAAATCCAAAGACATCTCACAGACTTGAGTAGTCACGGCGATCGCTCTTTCAATTGATTTAACACTATCCGCAGCAGAAAAGGCTTTTACAGTTGCTTTATGGCGATCGCTTCTATCTTCGAGAGTAAATCGACTGTGATAGGTCAAAACCTCCATTGCTAAATTAGTAGCTCGTATTTTTCTATCTAGATGTCTAGACAAGTTCCTACAGCGATCGACAGTATTAACTACCCAGAGAATGCGATATTGTTCTTGCTTGTTTTGCAGGGCTTTAATTACTTCTTTCTCTGCTAAATTGCGATCTCCAAGCTGTATGTCATAGCGGGGGTGCTGTTCGGCTTCACTTAGATCTTCAAGCTGTCGAGTTTCTGCTGGTGTCGGAAAAATCCTCAAGCCTTGAGTTGCCAATTGTTCTCTACGAGTTGTAGGTAACGTTGCCGTCATACACAGTACGGGTATGTCGAAATGCTGCAAAAAACTAATCAAATTATCGAACATTGGCTTAGAGAAGCTATGCACTTCATCAATGACAATAACAGAGTCAGTCAAGACAGGAAGCAAACATAGGCTACTGTAGCTATGAGTTAAAAAGGACAGAAATTGGTCTACTGTCGCCGAGAAAAAGCGTTTGTTCCAATAGCCCAAAGCAAATAATCTTTGTTCGGTAGTGAAGTCTTTCTCTTCTTGTTTAGTTTTGAGTTCGTCGGGGTTTTTCGCCATCTCCTGTAATTCGTATAGCGCAGTACCAGTTAGTAAGCTAGCATCGGTTTCTGGTGCTAAACGTAAATAATCCCTGAAGCCTTCTGTAGCAGTACCGCGAGTAGGATAAAGAAAGATAATATGTCCTACTTTGCAGCGTTCTACAACTGCCTGAAACCACTTGTACCCAAAAAGAGTTTTACCACTGCCGCAAGCACTTAACAGCAATACTAAATCTCCTAAAAGATGAGCTTGGTTCTGAAAGTCTTTGTATTTAAAGTCCTTAACTGGCTTATTTTTTCTTTTTTGGATCTTTTCTTTCAACGGTTGCAAGATTTCTTGTTCGATTTCTGCTGAAGTAATCGGTTCTCTATGCAGATTCTCATCTACCCAATTAACAATTTCCTGGGAACTGCGAGTGCGAAAAATACCCGATGCTACCGAATCAGCAGCAATTACGCCTGCTTTGACTGCCAACAAAAGCGATCGTCTGGCTGGATCGTCTTCTAGTTCCTCATCAAAATCATCAGCAGCATCTTGAATACCCCAGCGAATCATTTCCCAAAAATCATCTCTTGGAATCCACTCTTGAGGAAAATTGAAGGATAAAGGTTCTTTTATCTTCGCTACTTCAGCAATTTTGTCAAAAATATTCTTTATCTGTAGATTTTCAGCGTTCAAATAAAGCGGTATTCTATAATTTTCTCGAATGTATTTACGCGGTTCAAAGCATTTTTCTTTACGGTATTCGGGATGAGCTTTTAAATGATGAGATAACACGGCTGCGGTGATAATATCGATATCCAAATCTAAAGAACTAGCAGCCAACCACTGACGTACATTAGGACAATGCAAAATTAAAGCACTAAGCCATTCATGACGTAGAGTTTGTTTTTCTTTTTTTCCCTCCACCATATCTTGAAATTCTTTATTAGCCTTACCAAGATCGTGAAACAATTCAGCAATACGTAACAGCAGCAAAAAACGTTCCTTATCCTTAACTCGGAAAAAACGACACCAATTATCGAGAATACGATCTTTGAAAATTGCTCTGGCTGCTATCTCTGTATCGATGAGATGTTGTTCTAAAGAAAGTTCTTTATAGTTGCCCTTAGCTAACAACTTCTTCGCCATGACGCACCCTCCGACGATTGGCTACAGGAAGATTGGTATAAAACACACCGCACCCCATACGACGTTTGCCCCCCAAACCATATACTTGTAACTTAATAGCATCTTCGGGGGTTAAGTTCTCCACCACTACGCTAAAACCAACAATGGTGTAACTTTTCTTTTGTTCTGCCTTATTAATCTTGAGAGTTAAGCGTTTTGGTTCGCCTTTATCATTGGCAGGAATACCAATTCTGCCTTTTATTTCTAAAGCATCTAACTGTCTTTGTGCCGCTTCTAAAAATGATTGCGGTTCGGTATAACCCTTAATTGTCACCAAACGCGCCTTCAGCTTATCTACCGCGTGTAAAGTCTGTAGTTCGGGATTGCCTAACTTAATCGCATAACTGCCAATAGTTAAAGTTTCTCCCGCCAGTGAATACACTTGCGCGATCGCTTCTACTGGTAGTCTAATTAGCAACTTAGAATTCCTAGTTAAGGCAATTTTGCCCTGTTTGTCGGGAATACCTGCAATGGTATTAATTGCTAAATTTTCAATCGAATGAATTGCAGGACATTTTCTTGACAAACTAGCCAACAACCGATGATTTTGATCGGCATACAAATACTCTCCTTTGACGGGAAACCAAAGGTTAACAATGTTATTCATAATTTATCTTCTGAAGAATAGCTTATTTTAATCGCTTCAATTTCATCTCGCATCATCTGTACTAACTCAGGCGGATTTCTCACTCTTGCACCTTTGCCATAACCCATAACCCAGCGTTTAATATCGTTGAGGCTACTTACCTTGAGTTTCAACAATAAAGAGCCATTGCCTTGTTCGACTATTTCCTGGCTTTTATGCCAACGACGTTCGCGAATAAAGGGTGCAGTCACCTCATCAAACCAAATCTCAATATCATAAAGGCGATCGCCCGATTCGTATTGAAATCTGTCTTCCAAATATTTCTGAGGATCGAAATTAGGATCGTGAGTAAAAGTCGTGTCGAGGACTTTGAGCTGTTGAATGCGATCAATCCGAAAGTCTCGCCAAGCCTGACGCAAATAGCAATATGCCACGACGTAAGGATTCGTACCGCGATAGATATTGAGAAAATAAGGATCGATAGTTCGTTCGGATTTGGTATTTTTAGTGGCGGCATAGTAGCTAATCCATACCTGTCGAGATTTACTCGTAGCTTCTTGTAATTGCTGCCAAATCTGCGGATTGAGTTTGATAATTTCTGCCCCCGCACCAAACATAATTCTCTCATCAGCCAATTGCTGGAGATCGACCAAGGTTTTATCAGGTAACCGTTCACTAAGACGATTAACTGCTGTTTCTAATTCTTTAACGTAGGTACTACCAGCATAGCTAGAGAGCATTCTTGCACCTAAAGTTAAAGCAAATAATTCTCCTTGGGACAGGGATATACTAGGCAGCCGCCAATTAGAATCGGTGTAATATCAGCCTTGGTTTTTTTTGTATTCCAAAGGTGCATCAAAGCGATCGCGTAAAAAAATCAGATCGTTATAAATTGTGCGAGATGTAACTTCAGTAGCGGCAGCTAAACTCAGTTTGGTTTGCAGATCGCCAGAACGCAATAATTTATCGATAGCCAGAAATCTTTCAAGCTTGAGTTTGGACATACATTTATAAATTTCGTCTTTAAACTTTAGTCACAATCAGTATATTGATTCAACCTGGAAAAAAAGCTTCCGACTTAAAAAATAATTAATCTCTAATTGAATATTAGTGAGCAATTATTTTATGGGTCTCTAGTCAAAAATATTGTCAAAGCTTCAATAAAAGCTAAATAAAATTTAATTTAGATTAATTCAAGGGGCTGAATCACCTCGACCTATTTCGCCACGCAAATATTAAAAACTGTGATCAAACTCACTCAGGCTAGGTTATTTAATTCACCCTAAAACCTTATTAAGTAGAGATAAAGTTAATTCATTAATCAGTAAAGGATAAATAAAGCTTTTCTAATTCTTTACTAAAACTTTAAACCGAAACATTTAATAACAATCAGCATTGTTTGGTTTCAATATTCAAAATCAGTCAACTATTTATAAAGAGAATGTTAGCTAATAAAGAAACTTTTAATCTTAAATCTGTAATTACCGATGATTGGGGTGGCAGCCACAGAATAGCCATTGATTTAGAAGCATTGAGCAATGCTGAAGACTGGAAGCTAGGAATTGATCTTCCTGATAATTATCGAATCGATCAGATTTATGGTGCTGAATTAACTCAAGAAGGGGATAAAATCTACATTTCTGGAGCTAGCTGGAACAAATATTTAAGTCAAGGTAGCAAAACTGAAATTATCTTGATTATCGATGAAGGCAATAGCGGCTCACTGCCGCCAATGGATACGCAATTTATCTATGCTGATTCTAATAATAATTTCGTTGAGCAGGATCAAAGTCAATCTAGTCCGATAATCAATACCGACAGTCAGATCACACAAGATTGGGAAGGTGGCTACAAGCTTGAACTAGCTATAGAAGCAGAATCTGAGGCTAATAATTGGCAGATAGATTTTAACCTACCCTATAGTATTCGAGAAGTTTACGGCGTAGATTTGACTGACAATGGAAATGGTAATTACACAATCAAGGGGCAAAACGATCAGGTAAATCTGCAATCAGGTCAGTCTATTAAACCAATCTTTATTATCGATGATTACGGACAGTCAGCATTAGAATTAAATGTGACCAATTTTAGTGCTGCTATGCCAGAAGCTCCTCCTGAAATTATGGAACCGATTTCTGCTCCAGCACCAGTTGAGCCTGAGTCAGATCGCAAAATGATTGTTTCTCCTTCAATTACCGAAGATTGGGAAGGTGGCTACAAACTTGAGCTAGCTATTGAGGCAGAATCTGAGGCTAACAATTGGCAAGTAAACTTTAATCTTCCCTATGAAATTAGAGAAGTTTATGGAGTAGATCTTATCGACCAGGGCAATGGTAACTATACCATCATGGGGCAAAACGACCAGGTAAATTTGCAACAAGGTCAATCAATTAAACCAATTTTTATTATTGATGACTATGGACAACAAGCATTAAATCCACAATTTGACGACTCTGTCGCTTTTGTTGAGCCAGAACCAGAGCCAGCAAGCCCCGTCGTAGTCAACCCAGAACCAGCAGCCCCAGTAAATATACCCGAAACCCAAGCCCAATCAGTAGGTCAAAACGGACAATTCTCCTACGGGGAAGCGCTACAGAAAAACTTCCTCTTCTTTGAAGCCAATCGCTCAGGGGCCTTGGGTCCAGAGAATCGTCTCGAATGGCGACAAGATTCCACCACCAAAGACGGTAGCGATGTCGGTCGTGACCTCACAGGGGGCTACTTCGATGCAGGAGACCACATCAAATTTATTCAGCCCATGTCATTCAGTAGCACCATGCTGGCTTGGGGTGGTGTT
>JBCDEP010000029.1:0-48551 GCA_039179675.1 Cyanobacteria bacterium P01_G01_bin.67 | reverse complement strand
CTTAGCCCGTCTTCACCGTAAAACATTTTGTTACTCAAAATCGCTTGACATGCTCGAAGCTTCTGTTCGGCTTTTATCTTACTATCTTCAACATTGGGCTATACCCATTTTTCCTTGATCATCTATTCATTGTGCAACGCCGTTTAATTAATTATTTACAACAGGTAGCTTAAGCTTAACCAGTAACCAAATCAAATTACTATTTTCTTATTTTAATCATGATTCTATTAGCGATTAATTTTTAGAGATCGCCATTATTAAAAATTTTTAATCAACTCCTTGAATGACTGGAGTAATTCCGCGATCGCTAAATGGACGAGGATTACCTTGCCAGTTGAAATCACTAATCCGCAGGCTAAAAGAGCCAATTTCCAGTTCTGGGTTGTAGCGCAAAATGACATTGTGGGTTCTGCGGCTATATTCTAAGAGATAATCGGTACTAATAGTATCACCATCTTCTAAGTCGAGAGAAGTTTGGAACCCAGCACGGAAAGGTCCATAAATTTGCTGAGTAATTCCCAAAGAAAGAATTTGGCGATCAACCAAGCGATCAAAGAGAAAGGGAGATTCATCACCCCGAATATTTTGGGAATAGCTGAAGGAAAATCCTGTATAGTCCAGCCAAGAACGGGAAAAATGTCCTAGTTGCCCCTGAATACCGATAGTACCTTCTAACGAGAGTTGTGAATCACCATTGCTATAAAGACTACTAACTCCTGAAACCCCTGTAAATAGATTTAGGTAAGGAACTGTGGGGAAGGGAGTGTAGCGTAATCCTTGCTCTTTCGTGCTGGGTAAAGCCTCTCCTTGCCAAATCGCAAAACCTTTATTGAGAAAGACGGCTGCTTGATAGCGGCTTAGGTTAATGATATCTTCGGTTTCATTGGCTGGTAACAATTCGGGAACATCGGTATCAGCACTAATGTTTTGAATTGACCCTTGATAGCGTAATGTCACTCCAGTGTTGCCAAGAGCTATTTTCGGCGAAGTAACAACACCCCCAATGCTGCTTCTAACGGTCTGAAAACCTAAAGAACCATTAAATAAGCGATCGCGGAAGTTGTATTCTACAGCAAATCTGTAGGGATTATCTAAACTGCCGACCCTTTGCTGGATGCCGATTTTAGCTCGCAAGTTATCTTCAATTTCATCCAGATCCAAGCCTGGCAGGGAGGCGAATCCTTCTAGGTCGGTTCGCGGCGTAAAATTAGCATTAATCCGAGTATCAATGCCGAATACGTCGGGATTAAATACACCCCCTTCGTCAGAGTCGCTAAAATCAAAAGTAGTGGGAATTATGGCTCGCTGTAAGAAATATTGTGGAGTGATTTTCCAGCTGAATTTACTTTGCTCCAGAATACTCCAGGTGCGTTCAATAAATAGTCCTCCTCGTTCATCGCCATCAAAAGCGACCGTAAATAGTCCTGGTCTACTAGGACGATTGTCAAAGACAAATGAATTAACTAGGAGGGGAATTTTTAAGCTATCGTCGATAACCAGCCGCGATTTTTCAGTACTTAACTTCCCCGTCAGGGAGTCTAGCTGCTCAAAGGTTGCAGTTGCGGCACGCAATTCTAGTTCAGGAGGAGAAAATGGATCGTTGGTGAGGCGAAGATTCTGCGCTGTCCAGGTGGTCGTTTCAAAATCTACTCGTTCAGCTTCAAACCGCAGGCGATTAATTGTCCCCCCACTGTTACTATCACCGCCGCTGACGTCAATTCCTTGGTTGCCAATGGTCGCGCCAATACCTTGATTGGAAGTAACTCCAGTTAAAGGCTGGTTATCGCTTAGGCGATCGCCCAAAGCTCGATCAAAGATAATTTGTTCATCCTCCACATCTTGATCCAGATTCGTATCTCGTCCGAGACTAGGCTGATAAATTTCACCCCCCGCATTATAAATAACCCCTCGATCAGCCACTAAATAATATTCAAACCGTTCTCCTCTTAATACTTGTTCCCCTCGTTTGAGAACGACATTATCCCTAGCTACTGCCAAGCGATCATTGAGATTAATTTCCAGGCGATCGCTGGTCATCACCGATTGGGCAAAACGCATGGTCACATTGCCTTCGGCAGTAATTATGTTGCGCTGTTGATCGTATTCCTGGCGATCGGCAATTACTTCAATTACCTCCGCCTGGTCTACGGGAATAGATGGCTGAAAATCAGCTTCTGTTGGTATTTCAAACTTTTGGCTGGCTCCCTGCCGTTCTTGGGCAATTAAATAGTACGGAGATCCTGGCGTAACTACCATATTCTGCTGCTGTGTTTGACTTAAGCTATCAGGTAAGAAATGAGCTTTTTTCTTAACCTCTGGCAACTCCGAAGCTGAGACAGATAATTGAAGCAGATATGCCCATGAGATGATTCCAACGCAGAAACGCAAAAAATTGACCATGAATGGCTTTTAGGCAACAACTCAGCAGTATAACTGTTCCCTAAAACTTAGACAATGCTGAACAACCCAGCAGGATGTTGCTCACTTGATTTACTTAGCGCTACTAATTATTCTTAAGCTCAAGATCCACTTTTAATCGTCCAGGATGCTTCATATTCTGATATTTTCAAAACCTTAACCTAGAAAATGGATATATTGCGAATTAAGAATTTAAGTCTACTCGTATACAGAAATTCTAAGTTCTTATTTCTTCTTACTCGTAGCAGCAACCTTTACATTTTTCTCCTTTGCTAATCTGCGCCGTGGCACTTCATAGGAAAAGAAATCATATGCCAGCTTGGTATCGGGAAAAATTGCCCGAGCCTCCTGTTTTAAATCATGAAGTTGAATTGGGTTTCCTGGAGCATAACGAGGACTAAAATGAGTTAAAATCAATTGCTTAACTCCAGCCAGCAATGCTACTTGAGCTGCCATTGTCGTTGTGGAGTGCATCTTTTCAAACGCCATCTGGGAATCCTGATGAGCAAAGGTCGCTTCGTGAATCAAGACATCAGCATCTTGTGCCAACTCGACAGCACCGTCACAAAAAACGGTATCGGTACAGTAGACAATTTTACGCCCTACTTCTGGTTGACCACATAGATCTTTGCCATTAATTTTTCTGCCATCTTCTAAGGTAACAACCTGACCTTGTTTTAATTTGCCATAAATAGGACCTGGAGCAATACCGAGTGACTTGGCTTTTTCCAGGTTGAACATTCCTGGGCGGTCTTTTTCTACAACGCGATAGCCATGAGCAGGGATGCGATGTTTTAATAGCTGACAGCTAACGGTAAACTGATCGTCTTCGTAGAGTAAGCCTGGTTTAACCGTATGGATTTTGAGACGAGAACCAAAGTTCATGTGAGAATATTTTGCAGCAGCCAAAAGATACTCTCTTAAGCCTTCAGGTCCATAGATATCTATTGGTTGACCAGTTCCAGCCAAACCACAACTAGCAATCAAACCCATTAACCCAAAAGTATGATCGCCATGCATATGGGTGATAAAGATGCGTCTAATTTGGGAGCTTTTGATTTCACTGCGCTGTAGCTGATGTTGGGTTCCTTCTCCACAGTCAAATAGCCACACCTCGGCACGTTGCGGAAGACGCAGGGCGACACTTGACACATTACGCGATCGCGTTGGAACTCCAGAACTGGTGCCTAAAAAAGTTATTTCCACAAAGATTTATAACTGAACGATTGAAGACTCTATAATTAACCATTTTAACAATAACTAAACAACTATAGTTCCGACTAGATGCAGATCTTGATGCGGTTTTCCCGTCAAGGCAGCTAGGATAAGTGCCAAGTAGGACAATGTAAACGAGAAAGCCTTTGTTGCTGACACTTACCCGCAGCAATACTAAGAAAATAAACCCTAGCGTAGGGAACAGTGTTCGTTGAGATATTCAACTTCTACCGTAATATGTTCTAGATGGAGACTGTCCCCTAAATGTTTAATTGCTCCTTTGATCCCTAATATTTGTTCTCTAGTTGTGTTATTTTCAATCACAATATGGGTGGTCAAAACATGATGTTCGCCATCCAATGACCAAACATGAGTGTGATGTAGCGAATCAACCTTATCTAAAGCAGTAATACTTGTTTCTAACTGATGCAGATCGATATTTTCTGGTACAACCTGAAGAAATAATAAAAGAGTTTGGCGTAAATTTGCGATCGCATTATAAAAAACATATACCGCAATTAAAATTGATAGAATCGGATCGAGCAGATAAAAGTTGGTAAATAATAGCGCTACACTAACGATTAACACCGCGAACCAACCCAAAGCATCTTCCAATAAATGCCATGCCACGACTCGCCCATTGAGAGAACTAGTTTTAGCCAAACGCAGCATAGCTAAACCGTTAACTGCTATTCCCAAGGCGGCAAAGAGAATCATTCCTTGAGCATTAGTTGGTTCTGGGTTTAAGACTCTCGGTATTGCTTGAGTTATAACGTATAGTGAACCAATAAATAAAATCAAAGTATTTATTAAAGCTGCTAAAGAAGATAGACGACGATAACCATAAGAAAATGCCAGGTCGCTGGTTTTATTTGAGTATTTTTCTAAATACCAAGCAAGTCCCAGTGAGACACTATCTCCTAAATCGTGAACTGCATCGGAAACTATAGCCAAACTATTAGTCCACAACCCACCAAAAATTTCTAAAATAGCAAAGCTTAGATTGAGAAAAAAAGCTAGTTTTATATCTTTGGTAATTTGATGAGAATGATTGTGGTTATGATTATGACCCATTTTTTTTATTTATTGGCTAATTAATTATAGATTTAATAGCCAATAAACTAACCATTATTTATTTCGATTAAGTTTGACAATAGTTATCATGATCTTGAATAAATTATGATAATCAAAGTATCTGCGATAAGAACTTTTTACTTCTTGCTTCTTGAGGATTATTAAAAAACTCTTGTGGAGTAGCAACTTCAACAATCATTCCTTGATCCATTAAGACAATGCGATCGCTTACTTCTTGAGCAAACCCTACCTCATGGGTAACACAAACCATTGTCATCCCATCGTCAGCTAAACTTCGCATCGTGTCTAATACTTCTCGCACCATTTCGGGATCTAAAGCTGAAGTTGGTTCATCAAACAGCATCACTTTGGGCTGCATCGCTAAGGCACGGGTGATCGCTACCCGTTGCTGTTGTCCTCCAGATAATTGTCCTGGATATTTAGTTGCCTGTTCCAAAATACCGACTTTTTCTAGTAACTGCATCCCTAAGGCTTCGGCTTGGGTTTTAGAATTGCGTCTGACCCAAATTGGGGCAAGAGTAATATTTTCCAGAACGGTCAAGTGAGGAAATAAATTAAATTGTTGAAACACCATGCCCACTTCACGGCGAATCGCTTCAATATTCTTGAGATCGTGAGAAAGCTTGATGCCGTCAATAGTAATACTACCTTTCTGATAAGGTTCCAGAGCATTAAAAGTCCGAATAAAGGTTGATTTTCCTGAACCAGAAGGTCCCATAATCACCACAACTTCTTGTTTTTTGACTTCTAAATTAACCCCTTTAAGAACGTGAAAACTATTGTCATACCATTTCTCAACATTTTCGGCGATGATCATCAAGTCTGACTGATTCATAGGCAATAGTCAATTTGGGTTTGGTACTAACAATCAAAGGGCTGCATAAGTTAACCTCAACTGCGCTGATCTTATCTCAAATTAGATTGACTCGTGAGCCGCTTGAGAATTGCGATATTTAAAATGAGTCGTGTCGGCAATCATTTCTTTCACTGTAGAGCTAGATTCACCATATAAGTCTAACCATTCATAAAAAGTCAGTTCTCCCCCCAAATATTGATCTGGGTTTTTCGACCCTTCGAGCATAGTCTCTGAGATAAAATTATAAGCATCGAGCCAAGCAGTTTCAGTTTCTAAAGTCCACTCACTACCTAGATAAGTAGCAAACGTTTTGATCAACGCATGCCCCACAAACGGGTAATGTTGTTGGAGAGTGCCAAGTTCGTGATGATAAGCACCAAGACTTTTCAGCGCTAGAGATAATTCTTCAGGATTACGCAGATTTTCAACAATGATCGCTAAAGAAGCAATTAGCTTTTTCTCTTGAGCAGCCAGATCTACTTTTTCAAAAAATGGTTTTAGCTCAGGATAAATTGTAAATAAATTGTGATGAAAAGTTGCTGAGAAATCTAAGATGTGAGGTTTAATTTGGTCAAAACTAGTTTCTAGAAGTTGAATATTTAGGCTCATAATTTTACACTGCCCAGAATAATTATCATCTAATACAACAATCCTAAATCATTCGTATAAAATCCTGTTTCCTGTTCCCTAGCAACACCATTTAATTTTCACAACTCAAACAGGATAGCCATAGTTTATTGATAGTAATAAGCGAGAAAGATGTGAAATACCAACATCACAAAAAAGAGGCTGACCAATATTATGTGAGTATTGAGCCAGAACGCCCGCATCCCTTTAATCATTCCTCCCTTAGAGATTCCTGGCACCTTTTTTCCTCCAGCAGCACTGATCCAAGGAAAAAAATGTTTCTGAGATGATTCCAAAACTCCTGTCTCTGCAACTACCCCTACTAAAGCTGAAAGACTAACCCCAAAAAAGACCCAGAGAAAAATAGCATTAAAATTAATTCCTGCTACGCCAATGGTATGAATTAAAACAATGGCTAACAGACCAACCCCCAGAAAAATATGTAAACTGCGCCACATTTGCATCGATCCAGGCACAGATAATTTAATTTTCCAACCTTTTCCCCGTTTACGGACAGTCAGAATCATTTCGGCAATGACAAAGGCTAAAGCAATATAGCCAGTTATTTGTTTATAGAGATTGGCTTGTAAAAAAAATAAAACCTCAAAAGCCTTCTCTCTTAAAATAGGTATATAAATTGGGCTGACCGCAAAAGGTGCAATGATTGCTGCGGACAATAAAGTCAAAATAATTAAAGTAGAAAACTTGGGTTTCATTTTTTGGTTAACAGTCCTACAGGATATCGCTCTGCATATCAATAGTTAACAGTCAACATTGTTATTATTGGGGTTTAAACTTAAAAAATGGTGGGTTATCAAGAATTTCAGTGAAACTTTGTATTTACTCAAACTTGTCTAACCCACCTTGTAGATCGGAAACCGACGCTAAAAGCTAGAATTAAGCTTCATCAATAGGTAAGTTGATGATGATGCCACCCATAACTTCGTCCATCTCAAAAACTTTGTCGGGATAGCGCTCTAAATGAACGGGGTGAGTATTGTGGCAAGTAACGCAAGCTTCTGCTACGGCTTTATCAGGATAGAGAGCGGAGAAATATTTTTGACCACCAATTTCCTGATACTCTTTGTAGGGTTCACCAGTTTCGTTAACGATTTCCATCGCTTTCTTCTCAAACTCAGACTTAGGAGCATGACTATCATTAATATTCCAAGTGGAAATCAAATTATAAGTAAACCCAATTCCTTTCTCTTCTGCGGTGTCCGCTGCCACTTCTGAACCCAAACGGAACATTTGAGCAGGTAAAGGTACGCCGCCAGTTTGATCCCATCCTTCAGTTGCTTCGGCAGGAATTACACCGTCAGGTTTCTCTTTCCCTTCTAATTTCTGTAGGCGATTGACCACATGCTTGGTGTAGGCTGTTCTATCGGCGAGCAATACAGTATGAACGTAATCTACTGCTACCTCTGGAGAAATACCTGCTTCTGCCTGAGTTGAGCCACCACCGCTACAGGCGATCGCTGTAAAGCAAATTGTCACCGCCAGGGCAACTAGACCAATGGTTCTGGTTTTTATATTCTGAATTAAGTTATTCATTGTTAGGATAGTCTTGGTTTATTTGATGGTTGAGTAAAGTATGTGGGATATATTCCATAACTCCCTCAAGGAGTTTCTTTGCTTGACCGTTTCTTCTCTAGATCGCGCACCAGTTGGAAGGTACGCAACTTTTGATTTGGGGGACGAGCAAAGTTGGCTTCGACTAATTCATCATCGAAGATACTATTGTAGGCGTGTTCTACGCCATGACAGTTCATACAAACCTCCTTGACCATGCGATCGCGTGGCTTGAGTGTAAAAGTATTATTATGATTAACCAGTACTGCATCCCCAGAGACTTCTCTCGGTAAGTGACAGGTAGCACAGGTAACTGAGTCAGCATTAGGACGGGGTAACATACCTATTTGGCGGAAAACCTGAGCGTGGGGTGAATTCTTATAGTTTAAAGAGTGATTGTCACTATGACAGGTGAGACAGGAATCTACTGATGCTTGATAAGTGTCAACTGTATGCACATTATGGCAAGTGTTACAGTTGAGCTGCCGCTCTAAGGAATTCTCTTTCATCGGTAAATGAGCCATCGCCGGAGTGAGAGGAGATAAACCCTCTAAGGTGCGGATGCCATGCTTACCTAAGAGAAAAGTATCAACGCTATTTTCGTGACAGCTTCTACAGCTCTCTTGAGCTGGCTTGGCGATGAATGCCTTGGTTGACTCGTCTTGATGACAGCTAGAACAATTAACCTCTGCCAAAGCATGGGCGCTACTTTGCCACTGCTGCTCAATCTGTTGTAATTGAGCCTGAGATACACTGTCTGCCAATGCTAGTCTAGGGTCAATCAAGGAAAATAAGATGATTAAACATATCAAACATAATGCGATCGCATTATGTTTTTTCCTTAGCCTTTCGCCCTCATCCTTCATCCTTTCTCTCATCCCTTTCCTCCCAGAAACTCCTGACTCAAATCTGGTTTAGGAGCAGAATCTAACTTAGTCGTCACAACGCGTTCTGGCAGTGCAGGCTTCGGTAACATCCAAGGCTGATCAAGATTCTTGCGCAAGAACCCTGTAGATATTGAACGATGATCGTGAAAATTATGACAACCAGCAGTCCAACAACCATCAGCCTCAAAATCATTGTGACTGGCAAGGTCTCCCTCAATCACACCCTGATGACAAGCCATACATAGTTCAGGTTGTAGATTTACTCCTCGCCCAAACATATGCTCGTGTTCTCGATGACAAGCAGTACAGGTCAAAACATCTAAATTTTCCCGCAGCTCTGCCCAACGCGGATCGCGAAACTTTTTCGCCCCGTGAACATCTTTTGCCATCTCTGCTTCGTGACAGCGATTACAGGTGTCATTACTAACTGGCTTGAAACCTTCATGACAAGAGCTACAAGAGGCTTCAAAAAGTACATGACCGTTGGAAGTTTCCCCAGGTAAAAACACTTTTTTACTATCCAGCGCAAAAGCTGAACCGAGCCACATCATTAAAATCATCATCGCTGCGATGATGGCAAACTTGGAGCCAAAAAACTTAGATAATCGAAAACCATGCCTTGAATTGATTGCCATCTTATCTTCAAAGCAGCAAAGCTAAAATAGTTGCGATAATTCCCATAATTCCACCTCCGAGCAAAGCAAATAGGCTAGCTTTTCCTGAATCATGAACAAACTCAGATGTTTCTGCACCTATAGAATTATTGATGCTTGACGCGTATGAAAGAGGTTGAGCCGATGGAGGGGCAATTTCCGTATTGCTGCTGTTGTCAGGCTGCAAAGCAATCTCCGCTTCAGAATAATCGGCACCATCAAGCATAATCTCGCTAATAGCACCATATGCATCTACCCATGCTTGCTTAGTATTGGGAGTCCATCTCTCTCCTAGATACTGCTCAAAAGTTGTCAGTAAAGCACTACCTACTAAGGGATAGTGTTCTGGTAATGCCCCATATTTAACATGACGGGCACCCAAGCCTCGAAGTGCATTGTCCAACACCTCGGGTTTACGTAAATTTTCGACGACCAAAACCAAAGAGCTAAGCAGCTTTTTTTTCTGCTCCTCCATGTTGGTAGTGTCAAACAAGGGCTTGGCTTCGGGGTTAGCAGTAAACAAATTCTCGTAGAAACTACTAACGAACCCATCAGCTTGAGGCTTAATCTCTTCAAAGCTCTGTTCTAGCAGCTCTACTTGTAAACCTTCTTCCTCAACCGATTCAACTTCTTCGGTAGGAGTTGGTAAAGCAATCTCCGCTTCAGAATAATCGGCACCATCAAGCATAATCTCGCTAATAGCGCCATAAGCATCTACCCATGCTTGCTTAGTATTAGAAGTCCATTTTTCTCCTAGATACTGCTCAAAAGTTGTCAGTAAAGCGCTACCTACTAAAGGATAATGTTCTGGCAATGCACCATATTCAACATGACGAGCACCTAAGCCTCGAAGAGCCTGATCTAATACGTCAGGTTTACGCAAATTTTCGACGACCAAAACCAAGGAACTCAGTAGCTTTTTCTTCTGAGCTGTCATGTCCGTAGTGTCAAACAAAGGCTTGGCTTCGGGGTTAGCAGTAAACAAATTCTCGTAGAAACTATTAACGAACCCATCAGCTTGAGGCTTAATCTCTTCAAAGCTCTGTTCTAGTAGCTCTACTTGTAAAGACATTACTTTTTATCCTCTCCTTTCTTATAAAGAATACATATAAATTGCTGACTAAAAAAACATAATTTTTAGTTAGTTTTCAATAAAAATTAAAAAGCTAAACAGCAAACTTAGTAAATTAACATTCCGCGACTTAAGATGTTAGCTTAAAACATCTATTTAACAGAAATTTTCTTACCTTTATTTTTGCAGAATCATATCTACCTTTAGATTTATATGACAGACCATACTCATGTTTTGTATCAATATATACTGAGTTTAAGAGATGATTCGATAATCGAATAAGCAATATGCTATTTATACATGTGAGTTAGCACCGCTATGATCTTTAGGTAGTAATATCTTTCTATTGCTGAATTTCAGAGAAATTTGTTGATTTTAGATTTAATCTAAAACTCTGACTTTTAGCAGCTTAATTCAAGCTATTTTTTTTGTTATTCGTATTAATTGTTACTGTTTATTATCTTTAATTAATGCTAGTGATGAGCAATAGCATTAGTGATTCTTAAACCTAGAAATAATTAATACTTAATGTTAAATAATTATTAAGAATAAGGTCGATCTAAAAAGATCTGAAAATTAATTTTCAGCAGCAATCTTAACTATATTTAGAGCCTGTTTCAGTTTAGAGTAATCTCTTCGCCCATAATGATGAATTCGGTGCCGAAACTTACTCGTCAAATAGTAAATAATTTATCAATACCTTACATGTTTGAACGCTTTATCCGTTTTATTAGTTCGATCAAATTAGCTATTCCTCTGCTCAGTGCAATTATTGGTATTCTGATTTGGGCTACTTTCTATGAATCTCAGGTCGGTTCAGCTACAGTGCAGCAAGAAATATATAAAAGTCCTTGGTTCGGAGCATTAATGTTTTTGCTAGCAGTTAACTTAGGAATGTCTGCGATCGCTCGTTATCCTTGGAAAGGTGCCAGAAAAATTGGTTTTGCTCTCACTCATTTGGGACTGATTGTGATCATTGCTGGTTCAGCGGGGGTGATTCATCTTGGTCTAGAGGGAATGCTCTTGGTAAGAACAGATAGTGGGGCAAACGATCGTCTGAGAATTGAGGGGGACTTGCTCGAAGTAGTTAACTCGGATGGCACTATCGAGAGGGGAAGTATTTTTGTCAAGCAGGACGGAACAGTCATCCCCAAATCAGTTGGTGAACTTGAGCTAGTGGCATACACCGACCATGCCATGCAATCAATTAGCTTTGCCAATGGCGGAACTCAGGATAACCCAGGGGTGAGACTCAGCTTGAGTAGCGATCGCATGGGACAGACTCTGGAAAAGACTTTGGCGATCGCTCCTTTTGCCTACAGTAAAGTGAATTTGGGACCAGCAGAACTGGAGATAGTTAAAGTTAACAATGAGGGAGAACTCGACAGACTGCTCAATCCTGGGTCAGGAAGTAGACATCCTTGGGGGGAAGTAACAATAGCTCATGGAGCCAAAAGTCGTACTTTTGATGTTAAACGTAGCCAAGCCAAAACTCTGAGAGTAGGAGAAATTAAATTCAAACCGATTGGCTTCTTTCCTGATTTCCGCCTTGACGGCAACAAGCAACCAACTACCGCCTCAGAAAACTTGCGTAATCCAGCCGTAGCTCTGGAGATATCTTCATCAGTGGGAACAGAACGTTGGTTTGTCTTTGATCGAGCTAATTTTCCTCCAGTCCGAACCTTAATTTCAGGGGAATCATTAGAGGATATTGCAGTCAACTATCACGTACAAGTTCCAGATGCCTCTGATTATTTCCGAGTAATCGTAGCGGAGGATCAACAGCTTTATTACGCAGCTAAGTCTTCTCGTCAATATAGCTCAGGTAGTTTAACCGAGGGTCAATCCGTGATCCCTGGATGGGCAGATTTTACCATCACCCTCGAAGAGTACCTTCCCCAAGCTCAAGTACAAAGGAAAATAAGCCCCACAACGGATCAGCAGCTTGAAGGATTTCCCGCACTACTTGTCCAAACAAAATCAGGAGCAGCAACTTGGCTACCTTGGGGTGAAGCAAGCGCAATTCCAGAGCAAGGACAAGAAATATATGCTGCTTTCAGTCCCAAAATGTATCAACTACCTTTTGGCATTAAGCTAGAAGACTTTATAGTGGATCGTAATGAAGGATCGGAATCAGTTGCGATGTGGACGAGCAAGATTCGGATTGAAGATCGTGAAAACAATCATCTGGAACAGCGTAAAGTCTGGATGAACAACCCAACTTGGTATCATGGCTGGAAAATTGCCCAAGCATCATGGAACCCTGGAGATCTTGAACAATCGACACTTCAGGTCAAAAGAGAGCCTGCCTGGATCACTGCCTTGACTTGGATTGGTTCAGCTTTAGTTTCCTTGGGATTAGCGGTAATGTTTTATGGTCCTGCCTTGAGCAAAAAGCTGCGTCAACAGTCAGCCTCGACCCAAAAAAAATCAGCTCAAGCTTTGGAAGAGAACTCAGAACAAGAATTAACAACTGTATCTTAAATAATGTGAGTTCGGGTTAACACAATTAATCTGTTGGGGTGGCTAATAGCTTATTAGTTTTTAGCTATTAGCTTTTAGATCTTTACATAGCAATAGTTTGAGATTATCCCGAGCTCAAGTTGAATAAACAGCTTGTTGTTATGAATATTAATAGTCACCAAGTCAGCAAAGCCTTTTCTACATTCTTTCTAATACCTGAATTTCCAATAGAGATAGACCCAGTTTAATCGTACGAGCAGTCAAGTCAGCTAAGATCAAGCGCGAAGTACGTTGGGGTTCGTCTGCTTGCAAAATAGGACATTGATCGTAAAACTGATTGAATTTCTGACTCAGTTCAAACAAGTAGAGACAAATACGATTAGGTAACAAGTCTCTCTCTACATCTTTAAGAACTTCCTCTAACTGTAAAATATGTTTTGCGAGAGTCAATTCAGTCACTTCTGCTAAGACTATATTGGCATCAGATAGCTGTTCAAAGTTTATATTTCCTTTGCGGCTAATTCCCTGTACCCTCACATAGGCATATAGCAAATATGGTGCTGTATTCCCTTTAAGATCGAGCATTTTATCATAGCTAAATCTATAATCGGAGGTACGATTTTGACTCAAATCTGCATATTTCACTGCACTGATGCCAATAATTTCAGCAGACTTATTAACAAACTCCTCAGTTTCAGTTCTTTCTTCTTCGGCAAATCTAGTTTTTAAATCAGCACGAACTCTTTCTATTGCCTCGTTCAACAAATCCTTAAGCTTGATAGCTTCACCTGAACGACTTTTGAGCTTTTTACCATCTTCTCCCAAAATTAAGCCGAATTCAGTATGAACAAAGTCATGTTCTTCAGTAATCCATCCTGCACGTTCACCTACCTGAAAAATTTGCACAAAGTGATTGTTTTGTTCTGAACCAACTGGATATATAACTCGCTGTACTTTATCTTCTCTGACTCGATAACGAATTGCTGCAAGATCTGTAGTGGCGTAATTGTATCCACCATCTGATTTCTTGACGATTAGAGGTAGAGGATCTCCATCACGATTAGCAAAACCTTCTAAGAAAACGCACATCGCTCCTTCACTTTCTTCGAGAAGACCCAATTGATCTAACTCTTGAAGAGTATCAGCCAAAAAAGGATTGTAAAAAGATTCTCCTCGCTCGATAATAGATGACAATTTCATTAGATCATAGATTTTTCGATAGGAACGACTAGACAATTCACAGACAATTTTCCAGGCTTTAATTGTCTCTTCCTCTCCTGCTTGTAACTCCACAACAGCTTGTCTGGAAGCTTCTTTGAAATCAGCATCTTCATCAAATCTTTTTTTTGCCTGACGATAAAAAGTAGCTAATTCTCCTAAGTTTAAATTTTCTGTAGTTGTTAATGCTTCTGGATAAGCTTCTTTTAAATAAGCAATCAACATGCCAAAAGGAGTTCCCCAATCTCCTATATGACTGATGCGTAAAACATCATGACCAATAAATTCTAGAATTCTACTTAGACATTCACCAATAATTGCCGATCGCAAATGTCCAACGTGCATTTCTTTGGCGATGTTGGGGCTAGGATAGTCTACGATGACTCGTTGCGGATTCTTCGTTTGTTCTATACCTAATCTTTCGTCTGGCTGAATTTTACGCAGTAAACTGCCAATGTAATCCGCTTTTAGCGTAAGGTTGATAAATCCTGGTCCTGCAATAGTCGGTATTTCACATATATTCTCTAACTGAAGCTGCTCAATAATTGATTGAGCGATCGCTCTGGGATTTTGCTTCAAGGGTTTAGCTAAAGACAAAGCGACATTGGACTGATAATCGCCAAATTTAGGATTATTGGTGGGAGCGACTAAAGGGTCTTTATCCGCTAATTCTGTGCCAAAAGCAGATACTAAAGCTTGGCTAACAGAATCTTGGAGCTGTTCGAGAATAGAAGTCATGATATTTTTTATGTTGAGCCAGAAAAAGCTAGTTGTAGCCGAAAGTCAGCTATTTCCCAGGATAATTAATTTATCATCAATTTACCTAATTTCCTTTCCTTGAACTGCCGCTCGACATCATAATTTTCTGATAAAGTTTTAGATTGAAACTATATGAACGAAGAATTAGACTCATTACTCCAGTTAACATCTCGTCGCGGCATTAAGCATGCTGAGGTGTATCAGGTAACATCTCAGTCTCAGCCAGTGTTTTTTGAGGGAAATCGTCTCAAGCAGTTGGAAAGCTGTCAATCGGTAGGTACAGCCTTACGGTTGTGGCAAGATAATCGACCAGGTCTAGCGGTAGCCTACGGCAAAATTGAGCCAGAACTCTTGATTGATAAAGCGATCGCTCTATCCAATCTCAATCAACCTGAAACGATTGAATTAGCATCAGATCGTCAAGCAACTCATAATCTCGCAGGAGTAAGTACTTCGGTCACTGATTTAATCGAAATTGGTAATCAGGCTATTGATAAATTACGAGAAGAATATCCTGAATTGATTTGTTCCGCAGAATTGGAATTTGAACAAGAAACTACGGCTTTAATTAACTCTCAAGGACTTGATTGCTATTACTATGAGTCTGGTTTGAGCTATTCTCTTGGTGCAGAATTGGTTCGCGGAGAAGATTTTTTAGGCATTTTTGACGGAGAATACAGCAGAGAAAAATTAGACCTCGATCCTATCATTGAGCAAATTATCAGGCGTTTAGATTGGGCGAAGAAAAATGTTGCCCCTCCCCAAGGTAATGTCCCCGTCTTATTAACTGCTAACGCCGCAACCCTACTTTGGGATACGGTATCATCGGCTTTAAATGGCAAAAGGGTCCTGGAAAATTCTTCCCCCTGGAGTAGACGGCAGCACAAGCTGATTGTTTCAGAACTACTGAGCTTATCCCAACAGCCTGGCTTACAACCATACGACTGTCCGTTTGATGATGAAGGAATGCTGACGCAGAACCTGAATCTGGTTATAGACGGCGTTTTAAAGCAATTCTATTGCGATCGCACTACTGCCAACAAGTTAAACCTAAAACCTACAGGTAATGGGTTCCGTCCTAGTTTGGATAGTTATCCTAGTGCTTCTTTGGTTAATTTAATTATTGCTCCTGGTAATAATTCCTTTACTGAGTTACTTAATCAATTAGACAACGGCATTATTGTCGATCAAATGCTGGGTGGTGGTGCCGATCTCAGTGGCGATTTTTCAGTCAATGTCGATTTGGGTTACCGAGTTGAGCAGGGTAAAATTCAAGGCAGAATTAAAGATACGGCAATCTCTGGTAATGTTTATGAAGTTTTAAAGCAAATTGTGGTGCTCGGCAATGACTCAATTTGGAACGGTTCTTGTAATACTCCTTCTTTAATAGTTGAAGGGATTTCAGTTGTCGGTTGACTGGCTTAAAATTTAGTTTCGGAGTATCAGAAACATAATATGTCATGTAGATTTAGACAAAAAAAACTGAAATATTGAGTTTTTTTGTTAACTCTAATATTTCAGCCTGACTTGAGTTTTTTTAAATTTTGATTAGTTTAAATAACCGACAATTAAAGTATAAGTAATCATCAGGGCAGAGAGTAATGCGTCTAATGGTTTACTGCCCTCTTGAAATTCATTCTCTTTATATTTGATATTTGGCGACTAACATCAATCCTGATTACCAAGAATTAGGGGAAGATTCAATTAATTCGGTTTCCACAAAAGGTTCAGCTGCTAACTCTTTCAATCCAACTGAATCGAGCATTTCTGACCATTTCTGGCGCACAATAGGGCGATCAGCTAGAGAGTCTTGATTTTCGGCTAATACAGATAGGGCATCGTACCAAAAACCCTGACTATTATAAACCTCAGCTTGTTCTACTGAACTAGCAACATCTATTTGCTCTTGAGTAGCAAGATCGATTGATTCTTGTCGTAGCCAACCCTCAACTACTAGATCTCGGGAACGTTGTTGGCGATCGCAAATCATTGACAAATACCAATGATAATTTTCCCCTGTGGCTAATAAATTTGAATTGATATTGGCAGGTACTTCGACACTCATAATACCATCACCCTCAGTAGCAAAAAAAGCTTCATATATCAACTCGTCTTGCTCATTACGCAGGACAAATTCTAGGGTTTTTTGATTATTTATTTTGGGAACATAAAAGAATAATCTGGGATTGGCATTGCTATTGACACCTATTGTATTCTCGGGAATCAAAGCCATTAAACTTTGGTCATCAGCATCAACGAGGCAGCTATCTCGGTTGCCTCTACTTCCTCCATCTCGACGATGAGTTGGCAAACCGAAATCTGAATTAGCCGATTTGGCTTTTCCCTTATTTTGTTCTGCCATTGCACTATGGGCAAAGCTTAATAAGAAAAAATTTAAGACAATAAACAAGGCTAAAAAGCAATTAAATTTACTTGCTATGTATTTATAATTGAACATATCTGTTTATTGAAGTTTAGCTATTTATATGCTAAATATTTTAGCTATTATTGATGATATTTGCCATATATATTGATTTAAACTATAGTTATCGGCAGCTCCTAATTTTGAGATCAAATCTTTAAAAGTATTTACTTATATTCAAGCAATAATAAGATTTTACCTAAGTGAATATACTAGCCAAAATGTATTTTTTTGTTGGTTTTGTTTTTATTATAATAGGTGGTTGATGAAAATTATTCCTAATGGACTGAAAGTTAAATATTTCAAACTAAAACAATCCCATACCTGGCTTAAAACCTATAGTTATTCTCTACTACTATTAACTATAGTTATTACAGCAATTATATTAGGAATTAGACGTCTGGGAGCTTTACAAGCTCTAGAGTTATTGACCTATGATTGGATGGTCAATCAGCAAGCTAAAGCCGAAATAGACCCGAGACTATTAATAGTCGAGATTACGGACAAAGATATTGAGAAACATAATAGCTATCCCCTCAAAGATCAAACATTTGCCCAGTTACTTAAAAAAATTCAAAAGTATCAACCAAAAGTAATTGGCTTTGATATTTATCGAGAGTTAGCTTACCCACCAGGGACAGACCTTCTCAGACAAGAGCTACAGCAAGATAATCTAGTTGTAATTCAACTAATTGGGACGGGGGACAATAGCGTTGCTGCACCACCTGGAGTTGCTCCCGAGCAAATTGGCTTCAATGATATTGTGGTTGACGTCGGCGACGATGTTCTACGACGTAATTTGATGTATGTTAGATTCGGGTCAAATAATCAGCAGGAGATGTATTCATTTGCCCTGCGCTTAAGCCTCAAATTCTTATCTGACCAGCAGCTCGAATTTCAAGTAGGGGATGATTATTTACAAATAGGTTCAACGATATTTCCCGATTTGAAGTCTAATTCGGGTGGGTATCAACTTGATGCTTCCGAAACCGCAGGCAAACAAGTTTTGCTCAATTATCGCTCGCCTAATATTGCGCGACGAGTCACTCTCTCAGAAGTATTAGCAGGAGAAGTCGATCCCAGTCTGATTAAAGACAAGATAGTTTTGATTGGCAACACAGCTCCCAGTATTAAGGACATTCTCTCTACCCCCTATTATCAAGGTGACCAAAGCTTTATGCCTGGGGTAGTAGCTCATGCTCAAATGGTTAGTCAAATTTTGAGTGTAATCTCAAATGAGGCTAGTTTATTTTGGTTTTGGTCAGAGTGGATCGAAAGCCTTTGGATCTGGTTTTGGTCGCTATTAGCACTAGTAATTGCCTGGAAATTAAGACATCCGTTAACAATTGTGATCGTAGGCGTTGCAGCTGGTGGCGGCTTAGGTCTAACTTACGCTACTGCTTTTGCCTTCGGGGGGTGGATTCCTTTTGTTCCTGCTGTTGCTAGCTTTGCTACCACCATTGCTACTGTTCTGGGTTACAAAGCACTTTATAGTCTTTTTTATGACGCTCTAACTGAGTTACCTAACCGAACTTTGTTTGTTAAGCAACTCAAAGAATTAAAAGAGAGAAATAGAAACAGATCCTCAGAATTTATTGCTATTTTGTGTCTTGATTTAGACCGTTTTAAACTAATCAACGATGGATTGGGATACCAGGCGGGCGATCGCATTTTGGTTGCTACAGCTCAAAGGTTACAGGAAAATCTGAACTCTCAGGGGATTATCGCCCGAGTTGGTGCCGATGAATTTGCGATCGCTTTCAAAATTGCTACAGATTCCACAGCAGCGATTGAAGTGGCGAAACAATTAGAACAGGCTTTGTCTGTCCCATATCAACTTAGTGAACAAGATATATTCACCTCGGTTAGTATCGGCATAATTATTAACCAACTCAGGGAAGATTTTCAGCCAGCAGAGTTATTGCAAGCCTCCTATACAGCTATGTATAGAGCTAAAGCATCAGGCAAAAGTCATCATGAAGTTTTTGCAACCAAGATGCACGAACAAGCTTTGAAAAGACTGCAATTAGAAGCCGATTTAAATCAAGCAATTAATAAACAAGAATTTGAACTTTATTATCAGCCAATAATTTGTCTGAAGACAGGAAATATTCGAGGTTTTGAGGCATTGATACGATGGCATTCACCAACTCGGGGGTTTGTTTCCCCTGGTATATTTATTCCTGTTGCCGAAGAAACTGGCTTAATTGTACCTATGGGGGAATGGATTTTAACTACCGCCTGTCATCAAATGCAGCAATGGTATCAAGAGTTTCCTCAAGCTAAATCCGTATTTATGAGCGTCAATATTTCCAGCAGACAGTTTGCTCAAGCTAATCTAATTTCGCAAATTCAAACAACCTTGGATAATACAGGACTAGATGCAGCTAATCTCAAACTAGAGATAACTGAAAGTATGGTGATGGATAACGTTGAAAATACCATTTCTCTGCTGAACCAACTCCAAAAACTCAAGATCAAAATTAGTATGGATGATTTTGGCACAGGGTTTTCATCTTTTAGCTATCTACATCGCTTTCCTATTAATACTCTGAAGGTTGATCGTTCTTTTGTCAGTAACATGAGTCAAGGTCAAAAAAATAGAGAAATTGTCAATACGATCATTATCTTGGCTCATCGGCTGGGAATGGATGTGATTGCAGAAGGAATTGAAACCGCCGAAGAACTAGCTATTCTTAAGGGATTTGACTGTGAATATGCCCAAGGTTATTTCTTTGCCAAACCATTATCGAAAGAGGATGCCACCAAATTAATAGTGCAAAATAAAAAATGGTAGGTTGAAAATGATGATTGATTAATGTTATCAAGCAAAACAACTCTCACTAGCATAATTGTTTTAGTTTTATATTTCTCTTCATTCGGCTGTCATCAGGCAGAATTACGCTCTGAGGAATGGAAGCAAAGCCAAATTACGATCATGTATCGCCAGTATTCTCAAGAGTTTCCTCAGGTAGCAGGAATTGCAGTTGAAGAGCTACAGCAGTTACAGCAACAAAATCAAGAGCTGATTCTCGTAGATGTGCGATCGCCTGAAGAAAGAGCAGTATCATTTATTCCTGGAGCAATTTCGACTGAGGAATTTGAAAGGAATTTGGCTCAATATCAACAGGCAACTATTGTGGCATACTGCACCATTGGCTACCGTAGTGGCAAGTATGCTCAAAAAATGCAGCAGCGAGGAATAGATATTTTAAATCTCGAAGGAAGCTTGCTGGCTTGGAGTCACGTTCAAGGTAAATTAGTTGACGCTCAAGGAGCTACTAATCAGGTTCATATTTTTGGTCGCCAATGGCAATTAACAGCAGCAGATTATGAGGCTATTTGGTAAATCTGACTGAAGAGCTTTGACTTGATCTAGTAGTTAGAATTTTTAGTTATTTTTGTGAAATAAGTTGAATTTGATTGCAGATTTCTTGGATTTATCGATCTATTTGCAGACAACTACACAAAAAGCTCAATTTGAGTACTAGGTACATCCCATCGCTTATTTTAGAGATGGTTTCAAGTTAGGGAATGGGAACTATATTGGTAATTCTAGTTTTTTAGTAATTGGTTCTCTCATGTCCTCCAAGCTCAGACAGCGCTGTTTGCTGTTATTTATATTGATAATTATTGGCTTAAACAGTAGTTTATTGGTCAATAGTTACAGAATGGCTCCTGTTCACGCAACTGGCTCTGAGCAATTTGTGTCTACAAAAAGTCCCCTTGAACTTGAATCACAAGGAAAATATTTTTATTCAATTTCTCAATTCCAGCAGGCAATAGATTTATGGCAACAAGCCATCAACATCTATGGAGATCAAGAGCTTCTGAATCGAGCAAGAGTGCTAGGAAATTTGGCTCTGGCTCAAGGTCAGCTCAATCGCTGGTCAGCAGCCACCGCAAACATTAGTCTAGGATTAAATTTGTTGCGTCATGATTCCCAGTTAGCAACTCAGGAGAGGCTTGGTGCTTTGGCTCAACTTTTAAACAATCAGGGAATTTTAAAATTAAATCAGGGTCGAGCAGAAGAAGCGATCGCAGTTTGGACTCAAGCAGAAGATTACTATCAAAAATCAGGGAACGAACTAGGAGTAATTCGAGCTGCAATCAATCAGGCTGGTGCTTACAAACAGTTGGGATTTTATCGTCGGGCACTCAAAACTCTGACTAAAGTGGAGAGTAACTTGAGTCAACAGTCTGACTCACTAGTCAAAGTAGCTGGACTGAGAAGTTATGGTGACATTTTGCGCTTAGTGGGACAGGTTGAGCAGTCACAAAAAATCCTTAAGCAAAGTTTAGCGATCGCTTCTCGTTTACAATCTCCTGGTGAACAGGTCAAAATTCTTTTGGTGTTAGGCAATACTTACAAAGCAGATCATCCAGCGCAAGCTCAAAAACTTTATCAACAGGGTCAGTCAATTTGTCAGCAACAAGGAAACTGTTTACAAACCGATCTACCTCTCCAGATTCACCTGGCTCAGTTGAGTTTGATGCTTAACAATCCCGATTACAAAGCAGCATCAAGTTTAATTACCACCCTTAAGGCTGAATTTGCCCGCTTACCGCTGAATCGAATCAATATAGACCGTAGAATTAACTTCGCCCAGAGTTTAGTGGAGTTAGCTAGTCATGATCCCCTAAAGGATAATCAAACTAGAGCCTGGCTCAGTAATATAGAAATCGATCAATTTTTACAGGAGACGATTAAACAAGCCAAGACAATTAGCTACCAAAAAGGTCAGTCATATAGCTTAGGAGTATTAGGAAAAATCTGGGAAGAATCAGGAGACTGGAATCAAGCTCAGAAGTACAGTACTGAAGCTCTGATTGTGGCTCAAGAAGCGGATGCCCCAGAAGTTAGATATCTTTGGCAATGGCAATTGGGGAGAATTAATCAAGCTTTGGGCGATCGCCAAGCTGCAATTACCCACTATACTCAATCAGTAGCATTACTCAAGTCTTTGAGTCAAAACTTAGTCGGAATTGATCCTGATGTTCAGTATTCGTTTCGCGATAGCGTAGAACCTGTGTATCGAGAATTAGTAAGCTTGTTGTTAACAGCCTCTCCAGAAGCAGAGATTAGCCAGGCAAACTTAGAAGAAGCCAGGAATATCATTGAATCCTTGCAGTTAGCGGAACTAAATAACTTTTTTCGAGAAGCATGTTTGGATGGACAGGCAGTTAGTATTGATCAAGTTGATCTGCAAGCTGCGGTAATTTATCCGATTATTTTAAGCGATCGCCTGGAGGTAATTTTGAGCCTACCCGATGAACCGCTAAAACATTATACGTCCAAAATTTCCCAACAGAGTCTGGAGACAACGATTGAAGAGTTTCGCCAAGGTGTCGTAGTGCGAAGTCGCCGTCATTTTTACCAACCAGCCCATAAACTCTATGATTTACTAATTCGTCCAGCCTTAGACGATCTAACCAGCAACCATATAAAAACTCTCGTCTTTGTCCCCGACGGTACATTCCGCAATATCCCCTTGAGTGCGCTTTACAATGGTGAACATTTTCTGCTCGAAGACTATAGTATTGCCTTAACTCCTGGATTACAGTTACTCAAGCCTCAACCATTGGTACAGGAGAAGTTAAACACCATTGCAGCGGGATTAACTAAGAGTATAAAGGGCTTCTCGGCTTTGAACTATGTAAATTTTGAATTAAAAGAGATTGAATCACGAGTAAATAGCGTGGTTTTGCTAGATCAAAACTTTACTGTTGAAGCTCTTGAGCAAGAAATCCAATTTTCAGACTATCCCATCGTCCATATTGCAACTCACGGACAGTTTAGCTCTTCAATTGAGGATACGTTTCTCTTAGCATGGGATGAGCAAATAAATATCAATGAGTTAGATCGCATCTTACAAACACGAAATCCCCATCAAGAAAATGCGATCGAGCTGTTGGTTTTAAGTGCTTGTGAAACCGCAACTGGAGATCGAAGAGCAGCATTAGGATTAGCAGGCATGGCAGTACGAGCAGGTGCAAAAAGCACTTTGGCTACTCTCTGGGCAGTAAACGATCTCGCCACGGCTAAGCTCATGGGTGATTTTTATCGCGAATTATCAGAGCAGCATTTGCCGAAGGCAGAAGCAGTACGTCAGGCACAATTATCTTTACTGAGCGATCGCACTTATCGGCATCCTTTTTATTGGGCGCCTTATGTATTACTTGGTAACTGGCTTTAAAAATTAAAATTAGAAATTCAATCGCATTTTATGGGACAAGAAAGTTATCGGTTAGAGCATCATAGTTATGATCTCACCTACGATAATTAGCGATCGCTGCCTGCTGAACTCGAAGCACTAGAAATTAGATGTTGCCTAAAGGTAAACTCAAATTGATAGAGATAAGCCGCTGCTGCAATCCAAATTACTAGACGTAAAAGTGGCTGATAAATTGGCTGACCTAGAATCATCAAAGCGATCCTAATCCAAGTATCAATCCGATTACTGGCAGAGATGCCTAGGTCTAACAGCTGGAAATCTATAGTAGCCAGCTTCAAGTTAAGCCAGGGAAAAATAGACAGGACTGCATCGCTGAAGAGCAACGCTAAAATAATTACAAGTAAACCATATAAGCCATGCCACCAACTGACGATGCCAGGAAAATATCCTGTGACTTGTCCTCTTTCTGCTGGAGTCAGATCTGGATAATATCGGTCTAGCAACAAATATAAGTAATGGTGAGCAAAGGCAATTATGGGAATTGGCAGCAGTAAAATTAGAGCAGATACTAAAGCTACTACAGGAGATATTAAAGCAATTATATTACTTAAAATTGAGGAAATAAAGCTGATAATACCTGTAATTATAAATTGAATAAACTGAGGCAGTATACTAACTAAAAAACTAATTAGCAAACTAGGTAATAAAATTAGAAAATAAACTACTCCAGCCACCAGTGAAGCTAATATAGTCCATAGAGAGTGAAAGATGGGAATTAAAGATGTTGCAATTATTAAGAGTGTCGCCAGAAGAAAAGCATTAATCCAGGAGCTTAAATTAGGAGTTAAACTTGACCAGTTTCTCATTTAAATACATATATATTTTGCTTAAGTATATATATTAATCAGATTGGCAAGATTAATGTTTTGAAACAACTTTTAAAATCAGCTTTTGTAGATTAGATATTTAATTTATAGGGTTAATTAATTTAGATTTAAGCAATATAAGTCCCAGTATCAGGAGGGATATCTTGCCATCGTCCATTCCCCACTGCGCGAACTGCTTCCTTGAGGCTAACATCCCCTGTATAGATTGCCCGTCCCACGATCGCTCCAGTGACTCCTACAGACTCCAAGCTCAAGAGGCTTAATAAATCAGTTAAAGAACTAACACCACCTGAGGCGATTACGGGAATATCAATCGATTCAGCCAATTCTCTTAAGGCTGGCATGTTAGGTCCCGACAACGTACCATCCCGATGGATATCGGTATAAATAATAGCTGCTGCGCCCTGTTGCGCCATCCGCTGTGCTAGATCGGTGGCGGCAAATTCCGAGGTTTCTAACCATCCTCTGGTAGCTACTTTGCCGTTACGAGCATCAATCCCGACAACGATTTGCTCAGGAAATTCCTGACATAATTCGGTGACTAATTCTGGCTGCTCCACTGCTACTGTGCCTAAAATAGCCTGTTTAACTCCTGTGTTGAGTAACCTAGAGACTCCCCCGCGATCGCGCAAACCGCCACCTACTTGAACTGGAATCTCAATGGCATTGGCGATCGCTTCGATGACAGAGAGATTAACAGATTTGCCTTCTTTCGCTCCATCGAGATCTACCACATGCAGTCGGGTTGCGCCTTCTGCTGCCCACTGACGAGCGATCTCTACAGGATTATCACTAAAAATATCCGCTTGATTATAATCGCCTTGATAAAGACGCACACATTTACCGTCTAGCAAATCTATTGCAGGTATAACTTCCATATTAATTGTTTTTCATTGAGTACTGATTTAATTACTGATGAGATTTAAGCATGGTCATAAATTTTTTCTGCCCAAAGCTGAACCGATTCCGAAAATAGGGAATGGTAATTTTGCAGCTCAATATTATTCATTCCTAAGCGCCGTGCTTTATCAAATAATGTTATGAGAGATCGCGTTGCCGCTTCTGCGGCGCTGGCGGTTTCAGGAGTAATTTTTAATAAAGCTTCTAATTCTCTTTTGATCGGCTTTAATGAACCATTCTCTCTAGAAGAAGTAAAAGAGCGCACCGTATCCTCTTCTTCCTCTAGTAATTGTCCCTCAGGAGGAATATAAGTATGAGTACGAGCGTCATATGCTAAAACATTTCCTGTCTCAATGTTGTAGATCCAGGCATAGATCTTAAGTCGTCCTTGATGCAGCTTCGCTCTGACGCAGGGATAGGTCTTGAGATTATCAATCTGAATCAGTACGTTTTCCGCTACTAAAACCTCAATTAAGTCATCTCCCTCATAGTGAGAATAATTCTCTTGAACCAGACGGCGGGTTGATTCAGCATGCTTGAGCCAATCATAGACCAGGGGCATATCTTTTTGAAGCTTATTGAGCTTAAGAAGCCCTTTCATGGCACCGCAGTTAGAATGTCCACAAATGACTACCTGCTCAATTCCCAAAGCACTAATGGCATATTCGATTGTTCCTCCCTCTCCACCATTGGCAGCACCATAAGGGGGAATAATATTTCCTGCGTTACGAATCACAAATAGTTCCCCAACATCCGTGTCAGTAATCAAGTTTGGGGCGACTCTAGAATCAGAACAGGTCACAAATAAGACTCGGGGCTTTTGTCCGTGGGAAAGCTGTTCTAGCAGCTCTTGATGACTACTGACATATGTTTGTCTAAACTTATCTAGACCGCGGATTAACTTTTTCACTATGACCCTGAATAAACGACACCATTATTTATTATCTGATAAAAGTTCCCCAGATTAAATCAATCTTAAGCGAGTCAGCTGAATACTTTTCTGTTGCAGAAGAGTTGAAGAAGATTTTAAACTGTAATTTTAAGCTGCAATATAGTCTCGAAAGTAAATCCGATATAGCTGACAACTAGGAATTACTTTATTACCAGATAACCTGATTAGACCCATACTTTCTAACTTGTAAGCAGCCAAACTAGATATCTGCACAGGAGAGTCGGCAGCAACAACTTCATTAAAGGCACTACTCAATTCTGGATATTTGAGCAGTTTGGTGTGATATTCCTGCAAATGATCCCGATAGATACCTGAAGGGGTAGGGGCTTCTGCTAGGAGCTGCTGGAAAGATATTTCCTGAGTTGATAAGGCATAAAATGCCAGCCGAATTAAATAAGGATAGCCGCCAACCATTTCGAGCAGTGAGATTAGATTTTGTTCCAAATCAGCTGCCTCTAGCTGAAATTGATGACGATGGGCTAATTCACGGACTTGTTCCAAATTGAACTCAGGTAAAGTCAATGGTAGTCCTAAATTAAATGGGGACTGATTGATCTCTAAAGGAATATAGACATCAGTAGAGTGAACCATAATCATCCGTAAACGTTGCCAAATCTCCGTATTACTAGCCTCCTCACGCCAAAAGCGTAACAAAGGGAGAAATTCTTGAGCAATTTTAGGATACTCAAATAAATGATTGACTTCATCTAATGCTAAAACTAAAGGGGAACTTAGCTGCTCTAAAATATGCTGCTGAAAATAATTAGTGCAGCTAATCTTGGTGCCTAAGTCTTGATCCCAATACTGATCGATGACTGATTCAATTCCTAGCTGTAAAGTAATATTTGCCATCAGCCAACGGAGAAACTTCTCCAGCTCACATAAGACCGAGGCTTCTGCTAATTGAAGATTGAGGGATACGGTATGATAATTTTGCGCTCGCGCTTGGGCTAAAACACGGGTCATCAGTGAGGTTTTGCCCATATTGAGGGGAGATTTGATGACGATTAGGGCACCTGGATTGAGTACTTCAGCAAATGCTTGTTCCTCTGCGGGAGGGCGTTCAATGTAAAAATGGGAATTAAGAGGAACTTGACCATCAGGAAATATAAGAGTAGTTCCAGCAAAATAAGCTTTTTTGGCTTTATTTTCTAAGACAGACTTGAAATTATTTTTGCTGATTTTTTCTTCAAAAGCTAAGGAAAGATTTTGCCAAAGTCGAGAACCAACAACTCGAATATAGTCAGAGTCATAACCAGAACCCGAAGCAATTTCTTGATATGTTTTTCCAAGCCAGCACTCCCGCAGTACTAATTCTTGGACTCCATTTAATTTTTCTGGCTCTAGAATTCGGTCGACGATTCTTAACGCTTGGCTGATTTCAAGTTCTGTCATACTGTACTGTCAACTGATATCGGTTTCAAACTTCATTGTTACTAACTATAGGTCTCTGATTAAAAACTATTGCAAAGTTTATCGTAAAGCAAAACACATTTTTTTTATAGTTGAATTATGTGATTAGCAAATTTTACTGTCATCAAGATTCTTTCTTAACCACAGGGTCAAAGATCGTGTCGCCTAATTTCACCATCATCACTAGAAATTGAGGTTGGCAGTTGTTCTAATGATATGACTTTCCAAGTCTGGGCATCGTATGTAGTATAGGTTATCTCAGATGTCTCTAGTTCTAAATCAATTAAAGTCACAGCTTTAGTGGGTGGCAAATCACTGTTAATTAATTGTCTTTCTCCCTGTCCTAATGCTCCCGCGTGAAGTAGCCTTAGACTTTTAATTTTACCTGGATAATAAGCATGATGATGTCCACTAACGTACAAAAATACCCGATTTTGCTCTAAAAGCGATCGCAATTTAGAACCATCTGCGAGGTATTCTCCTGGCTTATTTTTGGTTTCGGCTACTGGATATAGGGGCAAATGCCCCAAGACAACGATCTTCTTTGCTTGTTGAGCGGCTGTACTGCTAAGGGTTTGAGTAACCCAATCCAATTGCTCTCCCGTAATCTTGGCGGTTGAAGCATCCCACACAAGAAAAAATAGCTCGTTTTGTTGAAAACTATAGTAGAAGGGAAAATTAGCGCGATCTATAAAATTCAAGCCTAATTGCTCCTGATGCTGATGCCAATAAGCCTGAGCTAATTCCCGCTCTGTTTGAAATACCAAACTCTGATTTTTAATTGCTCCTGAACCATCATGATTACCAATGGTGAATCCGAAAGGAATGCCAGCTTCTCTTAAGGGGAATGCCACGTAACGATCAAAAGCCGCCCACATTGATTTTATTTGCCCTGGAGTGAGAGAGGCTTTTTGTCCTGCAATCATATCCCCTCCACAGAGAACCAAATCAGGTTGCCATTGAGGCATTAATGCGATCGCCTGTTTGACTTCTGGCTCATATTCTGTGGAACCATATTGACTATTAAGGTCGCTGATCACGACAATCCGCAAGTCTGGTTGCGGTGGTAGATAAATACTTTCAGGAATCGTTGCTTGTGATTCTCGGTAATTATCTTGAAAACATCCAAAAGTTAATCCAAACACTAATCCAGTAATTAACAACCAGACAAATCGCCTTTTCATATTAAAGAGTCAAAGATTTTAGTCATCCACTATCTTAAGCACTAGCAAAATTTGGTACTAAGGCGATCTCCTGTTAGATTTTGATTCCTTTGCAATCATATAAGTAGCTCCACCTAAAAAAACGCAAAATAAATATTGCTCCTAAAAGTTTATCTTCTCTGACTCTATCCATAGTTGTCCCGCAAGGGGATACTGCCTCGCATATATCCTTGCGGGCTGACCCCTGCCGTAACTATATTCATGTTTAATAAAGCGGAACTACTCAATACTTTTTAAGAGACCTGAAAATATCAGCTTGACTGCTTAATAATTAAAGATAACTATCAAGAGTAAAGTTTTTTGCTTTATTGATTCCAATTGTGCTTAAACTATAGATCTTCACAAGCAGTATTCAATTAAAGATTAATCAGAGGCGCAAGATCATGAGTGATATGACTAAAAAACCGATTGGGATTATCGGAGCTTCTGGATATGGAGGAGTTCAACTAGTGAGACTTCTTCTAGAGCATCCAAAAGTTAATATCGCCTATTTAGGAGGTGATAGTAGTGCAGGAAAGCATTACGGCTCAATTTATCCTCATTTAGCCCATTGTGTCGATCTTAATGTCGAAAAAATTGATCTGGAAGCTGTTGCTACTCGCTGCGAGGCAGTATTTTTAGGCTTGCCGAATGGTTTAGCCTGCGACATTGCGCCCACTTTAATTGATAAAGGTTGTAAGGTGCTAGATCTATCTGCGGACTATCGTTTTAGCAATTTAGAAACCTATACCGACTGGTATAAAAAAGACCGTCAAGATCACGCAACTGCACTGTCTGCTATCTATGGCTTACCAGAATTATATCGAGAACAGATCAAACAATCTCAGTTGATCGGCTGTCCTGGTTGTTACCCAACAGCTAGTTTATTGGCATTGGCTCCCTTACTCAAGCAAGGGTTAATCGACCCAGCAACGGCAATTATTGATGCTAAATCAGGTACGTCTGGTGGTGGTCGTCAGGCGAAGACTAATATGCTGTTAGCAGAAGCGGATAATTCTTTGGGGGCATATGGAGTAGCAAATCATCGTCATACTCCTGAAATTGAGCAAATTTGCAGTACCTTAGCTCGTCAGGAGGTTACAGTGCAGTTTACGCCTCACTTGATTCCGATGGTTAGGGGTATCTTATCGACGGTATATGCCACTCTCCGCGATCCTGGTTTAGTCAGAGAAGACTTGATTACTATCTATAATGCTTTTTATCGTTCATCCCCATTTATTAAAGTATTACCCAGCGGAGTTTACCCTCAAACAAAATGGGCTTGTGGCACTAATCTAGCCTATATTGGAATTCAAGTAGACCCAAGGACAGGGAGAGTGATTGTGTTATCGGCGATCGATAACTTAATTAAAGGTCAGGCTGGTCAAGCTGTACAGTGCCTTAATCTCATGATGGGTTGGGATGAGGCAGTGGGTTTACCCAAGCTAGCTTTTTATCCTTAATTTATACTGGACATCGAAATATATTCTTGAAAACTTTAGTCTAGAACAATTTCATTAGGGATGAATCGTCAATTTGCATCTTGGCTAACTAGTGGGTTCTTGATTTTTAGCTCGGCAAACACTGCTAAAGCAGAAAGCACCATAGCTAAAATCCAGCGTACAGGTGTCTTGAGTATTGCTATTAGAGAGGATGCGCCACCTCTAGGATATTTAGATGCCAATCAGAATCTTCAAGGATATTGCCTGGATTTTTTTGCTTTGTTAGAAACACAATTAACTGCCAGGCTGAAGAGAAATACCCTCAGCGTCAAATTACTTAAATCAACCCCAGGTAATCGTTTTAGATTAGTGAGAGAGAATCTTGTTGATTTAGAATGTGGTCCTAATACAATACGCCCCGAGATTCCCCAGGAAACTACTTTTTCTACTGGCTTTTTTGTTACGGGAACTCAATTTTTGGTAAATCAAAATCGTTCGCTGGATCTTGATACTGATCTTGAAAAGATGCGCTTGGGAGTCATTAGCAATACTAGTACTAAAGAATTTATTGCTCAACGCTATCCCGAGGCAATTATCAGACAATATGGGGGGGTAACTGCCAGAATTAGAGGTATACAGGCAGTTGAACAGGGAAAAATTGACGCCATGATCAGCGATGGTATCCTGCTAAGAGCAGAAGCTCAGCAAATGGGATTATCTTCAGTGGAATTTCCTTTAATTCCAGATAATCCCTTAACCTGCGATCGCTATGGCATGATTATTCCTAGTAACGATCCACAATGGCAAGGTTTTGTTAATTCTGTAATCAATAGCCCTGAAGCAGCAGCTTTATCAACGGTCTGGTTTGGTAAGCTATTTGACTACACTCAATTGACTCAAAATCTCTGTCAATAGATTGAATTGAATTGTTAGTTCATGTTGATTTAAGTTCTGCTATTGCGGGGATTTAACATATCTCCTAAACCTTCTCCCACCAAAGATAAACCCGTAACCAAGGTCGTCATGGCTAGACCAGGAAATGTGGCAGACCACCAGATTCCAGTGGGTAGAGCATCCAGTGCTAAGCGCAGATCGTGTCCCCATTCTGGTACTTCAGGCGGTAATCCTAATCCCAGAAAGCCTAAGCCTCCTAAAATCAGAATCGCATCTGCGGCATTGAGGGTAAATAGGACAGGAACACTTTGAATTACGTTAAAAAACAAATAGCGAGTCAGAATTCTGCTGGTTGGTGCCCCCATTGCCTGTGCCGCTTCAATAAAGAGTTCGGTTTTAACGCTGGTGGTATGATTACGAACCAAACGATAATATTGCGGAACATAAGCAATACTTAATGCTAGGGCAGCATTGAGGACTCCTTTGCCCACCACGAAGGCTAAGGTAACGGATAACAATAAACCAGGTAGGGTATAGATAGTATCCATAAAAAAGATTAAAATCTTATCAGTTTTGCCCCCCACATAACCGCTAACCAATCCCAAAGGCACACCTAACAAAAGACTAATGGTGGTTGCTAGCACTACTACTTTTAATGCAGCTTGGGTACCAAACAAAGTACGAGTAAAGACATCATACCCTTGACGGGTGGTGCCAAACCAATGATTTCCTCCTGGTGGCTCATGGATCGGGTTCACTAGGGAGGCGGTAGGATCTTGCAACCAACCCTGGCTTTGTAAAGTAGGAGCCAAAAGCGCGATCGCCACAAAAGTAATAGTGATGATTAAGCCAATTAGAGTCAGGCTTTGGGACAAGGAAAGAGCAAATCTTCGAGATGATTGGGATCTAATACTGGTGGTCATAACTTGTTTGGTGCCACAGACTCAATTTGCTGGGTATTATAGCCAAAGATAATGCTAAATGAATATTGTGAATTTACCGTTTCTTGCTCATAGAGTTGCTATTATCCTCACAGCAAAAAACAAGGGAATTTGCGATCGCTATGTCATCTGTTAACGGTGTAATCATGCAATACTTCCACTGGTATAATGCCCCCGATGGGACATTGTGGCAAGAAGTAACAACCAAAGCCAAGGATTTGGCAGCAATAGGAATTACGGCTCTATGGCTGCCTCCAGCTTACAAGGGTAGTGGCGGAGGATTTGATGTTGGCTATGGAGTTTACGATCTCTATGATTTAGGAGAATTTGACCAGAAAGGTTCAATTAGAACTAAATACGGTACCAAGCAAGAATATTTAGCTGCCATCAAAGCTGCACAGCAGGCTGGATTACAGGTATATGCTGATGTAGTGCTTAATCATCGTAATGGAGGTGATGAAACGGAAAAGGTGCAGGCAGTACCAGTAGCTTGGGATAATCGTAATCATGAACTAGGCACTCACCGTGAAATAGAAATTTATACCAAATATAATTTTCCTGGAAGAAGAAATAAGTATTCCAGCTTTAAATGGCATGCCGATCATTTCGATGCCGTGAATCATAATGCTTATGATTGGAACGATCATCAGATTTATCGCTTGACTGATAAGCAGTTTCAAACTGATGTTGACCCCAGACACGGCAATTATGATTTTTTGATGGCTTGCGATTTGGATATGCGGAGTCAGGCAGTGCGGGATGAATTAACAGCCTGGGGACAATGGTATTTTGAGACGACTGGGGTAGATGGAATTCGGATTGATGCCGTAAAACATATCAGCTATTTATTTTTCAACGGCTGGCTAGATTTTGTCAGAGATTTACCCCATACTGACGAAGATCTTTTTGCCGTGGGGGAATACTGGTCAGATGATATTGAGTCACTCCACAGTTACCTTAACAATACGGAAGGCAAAATGTCTTTATTCGATGTACCCTTACACTATAATTTTCATCGTGCCAGCAAAAGTGGAGACAATTACGATCTGCGGCAAATTTTTGATCGTACTTTAGTTCAGGAGCAACCAGCCCTGGCAGTAACCTTCGTCGAAAATCATGATTCTCAACCGTTACAAGCTTTAGAATCTCCTGTGAAACCCTGGTTCAAACCTCTAGCTTATGCTTTGATTTTGCTGAGAAAGCAAGGTTATCCTTGTGTCTTCTACGGCGATTATTATGGGGCACATTACCGAGATCGGGGACGAGATGCTCAAGAACACGAAGTTTGGCTTAACGATCATCACTGGATAATTGATAAGCTACTTTATGTTCGTCAGCACTTTGCCTATGGCGAGCAGTATGATTACTTTGATAATGCCAATCTAATTGGCTGGACAAGATTAGGTGACGCGGAACACGAACGGGCGATCGCTGTAACTCTAAGTAATGGCTGGGGTGGTGATAAATGGATGGAAGTGGGCAAACCCCACACGGAATTTTATGACGTTACCGAACATATTAATGAAACTGTAACCACTAACGAATATGGCTGGGGTAAGTTTAGTTGCAAAGGTGGATCTGTATCGGTTTGGATTGCTAAATAAGTTAAAAGTTAAAAGTGAGGGTGTTGTTAATCAAGTAATCTTTTACAAAGGATTTGAGAGATCATTTTACTTTGTAGTGTCACAAGAATAATGACTTTGCCATCCCCTTTTTTCAATTTTACGTATGTTCTTAAATTTTTTTAGATCGGTTAAATATTTCATTAGCAATAATAGTTCTCGATCTTCAGTGCTTCCCAGCCACTCCCTTACTCTAACCAAATTACCGTAATTTTTTTCTAATTTTCTAGGGGTATCATCTATCATAACTATATTTTCCAAGCGATAACCTTGTCGCTTAGAGCTGATTCCTAAAGACAAGATTAAAGAGTTTTGATAGACAAGGAAAGAAAAATAAGCTGAAAAGGAAATATCTGTAGATTAGAAATAAGATGAGCCGTCTGCCAAAAGTAGACCATCTACATCGCCGACTTTATCCAAGCGACTTGAGCGATCAAGAATGGAAGGTAATTGAACCATTCCTCCCAGTAACAAAAGGATTTGGAAGACCAAGGACAGTAGACTTGAGGGAAATTTTAAATGCTATTTTCTATGTGCAACGTAGTGGTTGCCAATGGGAAATGCTGCCTCATGATTTTCCACATCATGGCACAGTCTATAAATATTTCCAGAAATGGGAACGTATAGGACTATGGAAGCAAATTCACGATAATTTACGCCACAAGTTAAGAGAAAAACTGGGGCGAAAGGAAAAATCAACCGTTGCGATAGCTGATTCTCAGTCAGTGGAAACAACGGAAAAAAGCGCACCGCCTGCGCTGAGGTCTCCTCAGCGTAAAGACGGAGCAAGCAGGGGGAGGTCTACGGTTATGATGGTGGCAAAAAAGTAAAAGGTCGAAAACGCCACATAATAGTGGATTCACAAGGTCTCATGGTTGGAGTGTTAGTTACAGAGGGAAATGCTCCAGAGAGACTAGGAGCAGCAACGGTCATTTTAGAACACCGAAAAGAACTTTCTGACACCGAAGTCATTTGGGTAGATGGAGGTTATTCTGGTCAGAACTTTGCGCGAGTTGGACGGCAAATTTGTGGGGCGGGTGTTGAAGTAATTAAACGTATCAACAAAGCTTTTGAGATTTTACCGAAACGTTGGGTGGTTGAGCGTACTTTCGGGTGGTTGAACCGATATCGGCGCCTTAGTAAAGATTACGAAACCCACGTAGAAAACAGCGAGGCAATGATTTATGGCTCTCTAATTCGCTTAATGGTTCGTCGATTTGCTGTTTAATCTTTACTTTAGGAATTACCTCTAATATATTGGTTTTAAGCCATAATAAATGAAATTATATTGATAGTATAACTTGTATAAATAAACTGAGTAATTAATTATTAATTACTTGTCCTTTTTAGATATGTTGATCTGCATTCAACTGTGGATAATAATAATTGATAATTCATAATGAGTAATTAATAATTGACTTATCGTTTAGTAATTGCCCCAGAACAAATAAAAGATGATCGCATAACTTTAAACACTCAACAATTGCACTATCTCTTGCGGGTATTACGGTTGGGAAATGGCGATCGCTTGATCGCGATGGATGGTATTGGCAATACTTGGCTGGCGGAGATTAAGGAAAAATCGGCGCAGATTATTGAGTCAATTGACATCAATACTGAATTACCTATATCACTAACTCTAATGACAGCCTTACCCAAAGGAAGCGGCTACGAACAAGTCATTCGCTGCTGTACGGAATTAGGCGTAAGTAATTTTGTGCCAGTAATTAGCGATCGCACAATTCTTAAGCCTAGTGCGAGTAAAGTTCAACGCTGGCGCAAGATTGCCACAGAAGCCGCCGAACAGTCTGAAAGACAGATCGTACCCCATGTTTGTGAGCCAGTTAAATTTAAGGAGGCAATTAGTAAGTTACAACCTCACCAAAATCAATATATCTGTGTGGCAAGGGGACAGAAAGCAACCTTGTGGAATAGTATTGCTGTTACTCCTAACCAAACTCAAACCGAAATCGTCATCGCTACAGGTTGCGAAGGTGGCTGGACAGAAGCAGAAATTGCCCAAGCGATCGCTCATGGGTTTCAATCAGTATCTTTAGGTAATCGTATTCTCCGCGCCATCACTGCACCCATTGTTGCCTGCACCCTAGTAGTTGCAGCGTTAGAACAAAGTGGTAGCTAAGAGATTGTTCAGTAGATTTTTTAGTATGGGAACTAATTCAATCAAAAATTAATCCTATTGTTGACTAATGACTATCAATATCAAATAATTCTTGATCAATAAAGACGAAACCGCATTTTTGAGCTTTAATCATATCGAAACTCCACACAAAAAATACTATGAAATTACCGAACAAGTTGAAATTAGCTGCTATTTTTACTGGCGCGATCGCTCTTGGTACTCCTTTACTTCCTGCTCTAGCGCAGTTTACGGAAGAACCAATGGCGAAGGAGCAAGTGGTGGCAGTAGCAGTTCCTGCGGGAGCAATTGGCTATAACTTGGCAGTAGTAGAACAAATTCCTGGGAAGCAACAGTGTTGGGCAGAAAATGGCTCTAATCCGACAGTAATTGACCCTCTATGGACAACATTTGATTTTACAGGTAGCTGCCGTCGTTCTACGGATAGTAACGGTTATTCCGTGCGTATGGATGGACAAGATACTAGCTTAGATTACAGACTGGATGTAGTTTCTAAAGGAGATCAGCTTCAGTTAGTGGCGAAAGGTTATCAAGGCGGAGCTGATTTAGTTGTCGGTCAAACTTCAGGAATAGCAGGGGATGGAGACTATCTTAAAATTAATCTCAATCCAGGCTGGGAATTTACCAAAAAAGGGTTTGAAGGCAAATTATTAGGTCATTTTTTCTTTAGTGGTGATTCCACAGCGATCGCCACTACGGGGGATGCACCTGCTCCTGTCCCTACTGCTAGTGCTGACTTTAGCGATATTGCAAGAGATATTTACCAAGACGAAATCAGACAGGCTGTGGCATTGGGATTTATTGCTGGTTTTAAAGATAAAACTTTTCGTCCCACCGAATCTTTGACCAGAGAACAGTTAGTTTCAATGGTTTATGGTGCCTTGGAAACTATTGATAGCGTCAATTTGTCACCAGCCTCAAGCGTACCAACTCAACCTTATCCCGATGTTGAATCTACTCGTTGGAGTGCCAGCAAAATCCAGTGGGCGAAAGAGAACGAAATTGTCAAAGGTTATCCTGATGGAACTTTTAAGCCTGGAACTCCCGTTACTAGAGCGGAACTCATTGCTGTACTGAACAATGTAGCTAAATTTGCCAATCTTAAACAAGGTCAGACAGCAGAATTGGTAACTAACCAAGAGCCGACAAATTTCTCGGATACAGCCAATCATTGGGGTGCAACCACGATCCAAACTATGTCGGCATATTGCGGAGTAGCTTCTCCTGCTCAAGAAGTGGGAGATGTTTTTGCTCCTGATACCCCTGCTCAGAGAGACTATGCTGCTGCTGCAACCCTTAGAACTCATGATTGTTTAACTGGTAATAGTGGTGATAATAATCAGAGTTAGAAAGCCTGTTTAATCAATTTGTGATTGGTTTAACGGTTAGTTGGGTGGCGGTAACGTCATCCAACATTATTAGCAATAATGATCATCAGAGATGATTTACTCCAGATTGTCATTACGAATGATATTCTGGTAAACCTAGAACCTCTTGAAGATAATCAGCTAGAAACCTACGAGTTTGTAAACCACGACCAATCATCTGCCATCCGCGGCATTTATCGGGCGATCTCCATAACTCAAGATGCTTGACTTCAGGATCGGCATAAAAACCCCGTTCTCCCCCTCCCAAGATCCCTGAACTCCAGTGGGTAAAATAATCATGACTAATGCGGTAAATTGGAAATTGCCCGTATAAGGGCATGCCCCAGCCATCAAATGCCACAAAACTGTGAATCTTGCCTCCTTGAAGCTGCCAGGCTAAGGCGGCACGAAAACCTCCTACCACTCCAGCACTAAAAGCAATAAATGATAATGGTTCAGTTTGATGAAATTGTTGTTGCTGAAGCCATTGCTCAACTGCTCGCGCTGAATAGGGAATGTATTGCTTAGTTGGCAGAATGAAATATTCTTGTTGCATCCTATCTTGTATCGACTGTACAAAGCTGATAGTTAATTCAGTTGTATGAATACCAGGAATAATAACGAGAGCCATGTAAATTTGAGTCCTTATTAAATTGAACGGCTGCTTTCTCTTTTCAATATACTTATTGCTCTCTAGTGCAATAGCAACAGCGACTAACCGCATTGGGAAATCTGGGGATTATTTTTAGTGTCACGTTGTAATCTTGAGGTACATATTCAATTATCAATCCCAGAGCAACCTTTATTATCAATGTCAGTTCGATAGATTTGCTTGGTAGTGGAATTTTCCCAGTTAGACAACGAAATCATAGGCTTTTCCCCGTTCCCTGTTCCCTGTTCCCTGTTCCCTATTCCCTCATCAAAACTAATAAATTTTGTACTCATCGAACTCACGTATAATCAAGCAAATTAGTAACATCGAATTACAACAGGATAATTTTGAAGTAAGCTGAGCCAATTATGAAAGCGTTGGTTAATCACGTAGTCCATATCAGCAGCTTTTACAATTCAAAAACTAAATCTCGTTTATCTGCTTATATATTTTTAGTATTGTGGACATTGCCCTTGCTGATCGGCGGCTTGGATCAGCAAAGTATCAAGCCTCATGATGAGGGACTCTATGCAACCAGAGCAAGGCTGATGTGGAGTACAGGAGATTGGGTCAATCCTTGGTCGAATCCTCATCATAAACCCCCTGGGATTTATTGTTTATTAGGGATTCTCTATCAATTTTGGGGTATTAATGAAACGACAATTCGCTTGCCCAGCATCATTTTTAGTTTAATTTCCGTCATTTTACTTTATGAAATTGGAAGCCTAATTTTTAATAGTTGCGTTGGTTTATTGGGGGCAGCAATTCTTAATCTTCAGTTTTTATGGTTGCAATATAGCCGTCTGGCTAATCCCGATTTGGCAACTATCTTCTTAGTTTTGTGGGCAATTTTCTTATTACTAAAAAGTGAATCCAAGCTCTTTAAATATCATGATTTCAGTCTTGCTCTAGCAGGTGGGTGTTTAGGATTGGCAATCCTCTTCAGGGGTTTAATGATGGTAATTCCCTTCATGGCATTAATACCTTACTTAATCCTCGAACATCGCCGCCACCAACATCTCAAGCAATCTTGGCTATATTTGGGATTTGCTCTGGGGATAATTCCTTTGTTGCTCTGGTTGTATCTCAGCTGGTTACGTTTTGGTAATAAAACCCTCAATCGGTTGCTAGGTATAGTGATAACCTTTGGCGGTTATAATCGTCACGATCACAACATCTTATCTTACTTAACCAGTCTTGCCAGCTCAGCTTTTCCCTGGGGGTTAGTAGCTATTGTTGGATTATTTTTCCTCTGGTGGAATAATGTAAGATCCTACTGGAGTTTGACGGTGAGATTTCCTTCAATATGCCTAATCCTCATTAGTATTTACTCTACTAGACTGCATCATTATGCCCTAATCATTTATCCTTTCACGGCATTATTATCGGGTTTCGTTTTATCAGCCTGCCTTCCGACTCAGCGACGGCATAATTTAGTCCCTCAATGGTTTTTTTCCACCTTAAGCTATATTTTGGGCAGCATTGGTTTGATATTGCTGATAGCGGCAACTGTTGTTTTCTGCTGTGTTCCCTCAAAACTTCAGTACGCCCAGATGGCGATCGCCACCAGTGTGCCTTGGATCGGTTTGTGCCTGATCTATCACCGTCGAGATTCACTTTACATCTGAATTGCTGCCTTGTTATTGGGGAATTGGCTGGGATTATTAACTGCGGTCAATCTTGGTGTCATCGGTAATTATGAACCTGAAATCAAAGAATTTATGCAGCAGCCAGAAGTAGCCCAGATTGTTAATTCTCATCCCGTTTACGTACTTCACGGTGGTGGTAAGACTCAAACCCTGTTTCGGTTTTATTTGACTAACTTAGAATATCTAGCAGATGATGCTCCACTTCCAGCCTGTAGTTATGAAGTATCTGATGCAGAATATTTGATCACTTATAAGGTACCTTATAGATCTGTGGCTAACTTCAGAGATTGGCAATTGATTCAAACCACTAATTGTCCCCCTCTGGATAAGAGTTCGGTGACTAGAGTTTTACACAGTTTTTGACTTGATTTTTGAAGATGACTATTGATTTCCCGATTTCTGGCATTGAAACTAATACCACCATTAGACCGATCGCTGCCAGTTCAATTCACGGTATTGTCTTTCATGAAGAATTAATTTGGGCGATCGATTCTCGCAATGGTTATTTATTACAAATCGATCCTAAAACTGATAACACCACCATTCTCAATACTCGCAACTGGTCAGATTTTTTGGGTGCCACGGGTTTAGCGATTACGGAAGATATTCTCTGGTTTACTAATCGCGAGTGCGTCTATTGTTGTTCCTTAATTACCAAAGATTTTGAACCACAGCTATTTTTACGCTTAGACTACGATATTGATGGGATTGCAGTATGGCAATCAACCATTTACCTCACCAGTCAGAAACAGGGCAAAATTTTGGTTTATGACCGCGCTAAGGGGACTAAAATTACTCATTTCTATGCCCCTGGCATTGGCTTAGAAAATATTACCGTCAAGGATGAGGAGATCTGGCTCAGTGATACCCTAGAGCAAACTGTCTACTGCCTAGATCGCGCTACGGGAGAAACTATCTTTAATGTGTTAACTCCGTTTGCCTCCCCCACAGGATTGACCTTTGCTGCTGATAGTCGGGGAACCGAAACTTTGTATGTAGCTTATGCTGATCGGGAAGTTTATATTCGAGATAATCCCAACGCGGAACCTAATTACGAATTACAATACCGCGATCGCACCTTTATTCATCCTCTTTATTTCCACTACAATCGCGAGCAAAGCTATGCTCTTTCCAATGGCTACTTAGTTGAGATGTCCTACACTGAGGAAATTTCTCCCTTAGACCCGATTGAATTCGATAATTTAGAATGGCGCATTGCCTTACCAGCAGAAACCGATCGCCAGAAAATTAGAGAAGTCAGCGCGATCGGGTTGCCCTTTACAGAAGAAGTTAAGGATGGACAGCGCATTGCAGTGTTTAAGTTCGAGAATTTCACTTCAGAAGAACGTCATGTGTTTGGCTGGAAAGCCATCTTAGAGGTTTGGAGTATTAAATATCAAATTAAAACTCATCATTGCGAAAACCTCCCGCCACTAAGCGAACAATATCGGCAACAGTATTTAGTGGACAATGATAACCTGGCAATGGATACCCCGATCATCCGCCAGGCTGCGGAGACAGCGATCGGCTCAGAAACAAATCTCCTCCGTCAAGTTTATAGTATTCGCAACTACGTCTACGACCAATTAGCCTATGGCATCAAACCTCATATTGATACTCCCGATATCGTACTACGGCGAGGAGTTGGCTCCTGTGGTGAGTACCTTGGTTTGCTGCTGGCGTTGTGTCGTCTCAACGGAATTGCCTGTCGGACAGTAGGAAGATATAAATGTCCTGGAGATCCTCTTAAGCAAAATATGCCCTTACAGCCTGATTATAATCATGTCTGGATGGAATTTTACCTTCCTGGATATGGTTGGCTACCGATGGAATCTAACCCTGACGATCTATTTGAGGGAGGACCCTACCCCACCCGCTTTTTTATGGGCTTATCTTGGTACCATGCTGAGATGGCGAAGAATACGGCTTTTGAAGTTATCACTAGGGGCGGGGTCAAAATCGAGAAAGAAACTGTTTCCATCGGTGAGTTATCCCTCAACCACATCAGGTTTATGATTTTAGAAGAGTTGCGACCTGGGATTTGACCGCATTATATTTATTGTGAATCAACAATTCATTAATTCGCCCTCTTTTGGAAGCAACAGTATTAATTGCTCTGGTGGCTTTGACTTCCAATATTTCATAGTTTGGATCGTCATACAGAGATTTGATCAGAGGCGCTGCTGAATTGCTAGCTAGTACCTGACAACCCTTGGCTGTTAGCTCATCGCACAGTTCTTTTAATCTTATTTGTTCCTCCTCCCCAAAACCATTCATGCTATAGCCTGTAAAAGAAGAAGTATCTGAAAGCGGATGATATGGAGGATCGAAATAGATAAATGCGCCCTTTTTGGCTGTGGCGACTGCTTGGGCAAAATCGCCATTAAGTATACTTACTTGTGCCTGATTTAAGTAAGCACTAATAGCTTTAATCACCGCAGAATCGGCTATGGTTGGGTTTTTATATTTGCCGTAAGGTACATTAAATTGCCCGCTGCTATTGACTCGAAACAGACCATTGAAGCAGGTTTTATTGAGGTAGATAATCCTAGCTGCTCTTTCGGTAGGAGAACGATCTGTGAAATCATCTTGACGATCTTGTTCTCGTAAGATGTAGTAATATTCTTTGGAGTTATTTGCTTGATGCTGTTGACAAAGTCGAATTAACTCCTCTGGCTGATCTCGGATTACCTGATAGCAATTGATTAGTTCGCGATTAGTGTCGTTAATGATACATTTCTTGGGCTGTAGTGAGAATAAAACTGCACCCGCCCCGACAAAAGGTTCATAGTACTCTGTATATTTAGTAGGTATAAATTTTTGGATTTCAGGTAAAAGTTGTCTTTTTCCTCCCGCCCACTTAAGAAATGGTTGAGCATAAGTATTATCAGCAGCTCTTTTATCAATCATATAAATGTAACAAACAACAAATGACCAATGACAATCACAAAAGGTTAACTGGTAATTTGCATAATTTGCAGACTACATAAATTAGCTTTGCTTATATTCTTCTAGCAATGGAGACAAATAATCATAACCATCAATGCCAATCAGACTGATTATTTGCGATCGCTTTTCTCCCAGAATACGATTAAATTCTGCTTGTCCAATTTGCCCTTGGAGAATTGATAGTAAACCCGCCACTTGTCGCCATTCAATGGAATTAATTTGATTTAGGAGATACATTCCCAGACAACCGTAGGTAATAGCGGCAGCGCGATCTTCAATGCTGTAGTAAGCTTCCCCTAAATAAGAGAAACTCAATCCTTGGAGATAAACATCCCGAGAATATTGAGCCAATTCCGCTCCTTTTGTCAAAGAGGTGATCGCTGCCGTGGGTTGTTCTAAAATAACGTAGGCAATACCCAAACTACTATGACCAAAAGATTGACTTTGAAAATCACCCTGTTTTTTGGCTAGCTCTACTCCTTGTTCAAGGTAGCGGATTGCTTCACTATAGTCTTCTGGTGCCATGCTATCAAGCTGTCTGGCGGCAAAAACCTGAGCATAACCCAAGTTAACTGAAGCATTAGCCTCTCCCAACTTATCCCCTACCTGGCGAGCCGCAATTAAGCCTCTTTGACTATAGTTAACTGCTTCACTATATTTTTTTTGGTTGACGCTGGTGCGACTTAAATGATTTAGACTAGCAATTTCGCAGAAATAATCATTAGCATCAATTGCAATTTCTAGGGCTTCCTGATGAAAGGCGATCGCCTTATCGTAATTCCCTGCCGCTCGCTGAGAATAGCCCAGCAAAGTTAGAATACGCGCTTTTTCTTCTGTGCCCTCAACCTGCTTTAAAGGCTCGTCGAAATAGTCGAGAGTATCCTGTAAGTACTCTCCCGAAAAGGAGGCAAATACCCCACTATAAAGAGGAAAATCATCTCTTTGGGCAAAAGTCCGCAAAATTTGCAGCATCATTAAAAAACAGCCGTCAGCCAAGGCAGGCTTGCCAGCGACAAATACTTGCCACAGTTCACACCAGATTGAAGCAAAAGTCAGTAAGGTGCTATAGGAAAGTTCCTTGCCAAACTTAGAATCATAAGGCTGCTGATCGTACCAAGTGACCAAACCTCGTTGTAGATATTGGAGTAAGATTGCCAGCTCAATCCAGGCTCTCAATTCTAAATTGTTAGCTACACGAGCAAAATTTGCGGCTGACTGTTGTTGCGCTAAAGTTTGAAAGAGCTGCTTCGGCAGAGGGCTAGGTACTTTCTGTGCCCAAATACGCCAGGGATTGGGCTTTTCAGCGCCAAAACCAGAAAAATTGCTGCCAGAGCTATACATCCAGCTAACTAAATCTCCTTCCAAGATAGTAAAAGATTTTAACCCCTCAGTAATCCCTGTAGCCAACTGTTGCCACTGCTGTGCTAATTGGGCATTTTCTTCAGTTTTAGATGCAGCCTGAAGATTTGCCGCTAGCTGGCTTAGTTCATCGATACTCAGGGGAACTTCTTGATTAGGATCAATCGCATCTACGGTGCGCAAAAAATAATCTTCAGGTTCACCCGCAATAATAATTTGGGCAGTTTCCGAAATTTCGGCAGCAACTTGATTTTCTGCTTGCCAGCGCAACCATTGCTTCTCAATAGTTTGTAATGCTCGCAGCACTCTGGCTGCTTTGAGTTTGGTTGGCACTTGCGCTTCTGTTGCCTCAATGCGCTGTTCTAAGCAACGTTCTAAAATTTCTCCTGTGCCAACTTCCACTTTTTCCATCAGAATCCGATATACTCGCTCCACCGAACTAATTTTTCCCTGGAGAGTAAGCTCAACAATTTGGTCAATGAGGGCAAAGTAGCGATCGCTTAATGATTCGGACACAATAACTTAATTAACTGGCTCAAAAGATTATTATACCTTTTTGGGATTCGAGACTGAGCAAAAATAACTAGACTCTATTTCCTATCTTAGAGTTTGGTCTGTTTAGAAATGCAATCGCTGTATGGATAATAGCAACATTATCTGAATTTTCTATCTGCTTGCTCTTGAGTCTTTTTTGTGCATACTAAACTCTGACAATATTAAAGACCGATATTAGTTCTTGATAAAATAAGTAGATAGGTGTAATTAAATATAAAATGGCTTTGTCAGGGAACATGGGACAGGCAATGTGCTTGCGATTTCATAGTTAGACCAAGGCTTCAGGTTTTATAAATTATTTTGCCCACCAACTTAAAGTCTCACTTGGTAATTTTCAACTGTGGCGGTGTTAACTTTTCCTTCCCACCACTAGAGTATTTGCTCAAGCCTTCTCTTATTTCTTGATCTTCAATTAAATTAGCATCAATTAGAAACTGTAACCACGCTTGTCTTTCTTTTACCTCAGAAGATTCAAGAGCTTGCATAATCAATTGCGATTGAAACTCTTTTTTCTTAAGTTGGATATCCCATAGACCATTCAAGGTACTGCTGACGGTCATACTTAAAAGTGCTAGTCCACCCGTGATGATAATTCCCCAGATACCATTACCCATAATAAGCTGTTAGATGAAGCAGGTTTTTTAATTTATCATGTATCTTTGCTTCTCTGATATGGCGATCGCTTCGGTTCCTTCGGAAGAAACAAATAGAGTTAAGGGCATTCTGGAGTGATTAGATTAAGTGAGTAATTAAGTCAGTTAAGCAATAAATCCCAAATTTCTGCTGGCTGTTGAGGGATTGTTTGCCGAATCAAATCTTCAATTCCTTGCCGCCGTAAGCTAATTAAATAGACAATCCCTTGTAGTCAATTTTTTCCTGCCATCTGGTTATTCCAGATTACTATAAGAAAACTGAATGCTGTAGTTCGGATGATTTTCTCCTTGGATTAACCACAGCTAGACTAGTTCAATACTAAGAAGAGCCATATAATTGATTGTTATCGCCAAGTTATCGGCTCAAAATGTCCAAAGCCAAGATTAAACTGTATATTGCCGATCAAGACTCAATCTTTCGCTTAGGTTTGCGAACCGCGATCGCACAATACGCCGATTTTGAAATTATTGGCGAGGGAAACCTCAGCAATAATACTCTACGGGAACTTACTCAAGGTTTAGTGTTGAATGCATTGCTCATTAGTATTGATCGCTTCTCGGAGGGAGAAATATCAGGTTGGGAATTTACTCAGCAGTTGAGACAGCTATACCCTCAGCTACCGTTATTTGTCTTGACTGCCAATTGTTCAGGACAACAATTAGCAAAATTAAAATCTTGGGGAGTGCAGGGCAATTGCGATCGCAGCGCCAGCATCAACACGATTATTGAGGGTTTACATACAGTTGCTTATGGCAATGTCTATTGGCAAACTGAGAACTATGCTCCCAAGCTATGGCAAAAAGCTTTGGCTCGCTGGAGTATAACTGGCAGAATTGAATTAGAACAGACTCTACAAAAAATTGAGGATCAATTATCCAATCCTAATTTATCTGATTGGGAACGAGTATTTTTAATCGGGCGGAAACGAGAATTATTGACGGCACGCTGGTTATCGAGTCGCATAGTTGCGGAGAAAGTTGACGTAGAAGAAGAACTTAAAATTAGTCCAGCTACGACAGAAATTGTTCCACTGGCATCTGTGGAACTAGCTGCTTTACCTGTATTTGTCGATTCTGCCAACAAGAGTATTTTTGAACGAGTTGCTACTGATATTCAACTGGGATTACATAACCGCAGCAAAATCCTGCTGGAAATTGATATTCTGCAACCAGAGAGGCAGAAAAGCTTGTGTCATCTCCTCTTACAGCATTTAGGTGAAACTATTACTCAAGTACCGATCGCCAATACTCTAGATCGAGACTATAGGGCTTATTTAAGAGAGCTTTGGGAGTGGACACTCTGCAAATTTATCGCCCAATACGAACTTCCATTCAATATAGACGAAGAGTTGACATATTTAACCGAACTAGAATTTGAACTGATTAACCAGAATATTTTTAATTACGTTTATGGTATTCCTGAACTATTTGACTATTTATTAGGCAAGCCAGGTTTAGAGATCGATAATATTATTTATCAGTCTGACGATCCTGAAGCGATCGCTAGAATTGAATTTTTATTACACAATTTGTTAATTCACCTAGCCAATGGCGTGATGCAGGTTGTGCTTAATAATTTTTACGACCTCGAAATTGTTAAATACAAACTCTACACACCTCAGTATCGTAGCGATCGCGAATTGGCTCGGTTTCGGAATCAGCTATCTTGGAAATATCGACAGGAAACATACTTCACTCATCCTCAAAACATTTTTGAAAGCCGCCATCGTCTCCTGGTATTGAGCAATGGCATCATCAGAACTATGTATGTCTATGCTTCGCGCAAGACTGAATTAGAGCAACTGACTGGAATACCCTGGCTTTCCACAATTGCGATCGAAATCCGTGATGCGATCGCTCCTTTAGTACGGAGATTAATTGCTTTAGCAGGTAGCGGCGTAGTTTTTGTCCTAACTCAAGTAATTGGCAAAGGAATCGGCTTAATTGGCAAGGGGGTTATTCAAGGGATTGGGTCAACTCTTAAAGATATTTCCCGCAACCAAAAAAAACCCTGACCTTATTAAGTTAGTAAGATGCAGGGTTCTGATTAAAGTCCGTCAACAATAGCTGTGGTGTTAACTATTAACTATAAGAATTAACTATCGGAATTGATATTGGAATCTCTGTCTAATAAATCTTCTAAGAATTTGAAAGAGATATCATCCGCTTCTGCTGCCAAATCCATACTCAGATCTTGCTCCTGCTCCTCTTGAGTAGGGTCAGGGTCATCATTATCAGTATGTAAGCTATCTAACCATTCTGCAATATTGTCCGTATTTTGCTTGGGAGTATCTAAACTATCTAACCATTCCGAGATATTATTCATATCGTTAGACTTATCGTCAGATAGACTGGTGATCTCGGCAGCACTATCACTCAATAGCTCAGATGAAGGGCTAGATTCAGTTTCATCAAACCCTAAATCATCCAGACTAATATTTTTCTCGTCAGTGGTTAATTCAGAATCATCAATTGAAATAGCTTCTGCATCATCAAACGTAATTTCGTCAAAACTAGCGTTAATTGAAGCATCAGTATCATCAAAGCTAATCTGTTCTAAAGTAAGGTCTGTCGTATTGTCTCCTTCCTCCAAGATAAGATCTTCTAAATTAAGGTCTGTTGTATTGTCTGCTTCATCGAAGCTAATCTGTTCTAAAGTAAGGTCTGTCGTATTGTCTCCTTCCTCTAAGTTAAGATCTTCTAAACTAAGATCCACATCAGCAGAATCAGCTTCCAAAGTAAGATCGAGATCGCGATCATCAACCTTCAAATTCTCAAGATCGCGATTGATCCAGCCAGAAGCGTTAGCGCTACCTGCTTGAGTAGTCGGCTCAACAATTTCTGTGTCAGTATCGCTAGTTAGATCGAGGTTCGAGAGATCGAGTTCAGGGGTAGTTACTTCCACTGCTGCATCACCAACAATTCCCGTAATGCCCTCTGTAGTCTGACTCAAATCAGCCTCACCTAAATCCAGATCAATTTCGGTATCTGCTTCGGAACTGAATTCAGCATCTAGAGGTTGTTCGAGATTGCGATCACGATTGAAAAAACCAGCAGCGGCAGCGGCAGCACCACCCAATGCCGCGGCTTCTCCCGCTATTGTCGCACCACCTGCTGGAGTTGTCTGATCGATAATTCCTGTGTCAGTCTCGCTAGTGAGATCGAGGTTCGAGAGATCGAGTTCAGGGTTAGTTACTTCCGCTGCTGCATCACCAACAATTCCCGTAACGCCCTCTGTAGTCTGACTCAAATCAGTCTCACCTAAATCCAGATCAATTTCGGTATCTGCTTCGGAACTGAATTCAGCATCTAGAGGTTGTTCGAGATTGCGATCGCGATTGAAAAAACCAGCAGCGGCAGCGGCAGCACCACCTAACGCCGCGGCTCCTCCCGCTATTGTCGCGCCACCTGCTGGAGTTGTCTGATCGATAATTCCTGTGTCAGTCTCGCTAGTGAGATCGAGGTTCGAGAGATCGAGTTCGGGGTTAGTTACTTCCTCTGCTGCATCTCCAACAGTTCCCGT
>JBCDEP010000168.1:0-13681 GCA_039179675.1 Cyanobacteria bacterium P01_G01_bin.67 | reverse complement strand
ATTATTTTTATTGTCAGAACCAAAACAAATGGGATGTAGCAGACTGGCAGAAATACTGTGTAGTGTTCTAGATTGCATTGTGCCGTTGAGGGTTTGCTGATTTTTCTGATTGTTCGATACCCGTTTTTTCGATGACTCTTACTTAGGAGTGCATTATCTCATTATTCTGTCAATGCGTAAGTTCTATTAAATTCTAATTTGTTCGCGCTCCTCGTCTGAATCTGAGTCACTATCGGAAATTTCTTTTATGGTCAGCTTATCTGCGATCCGTTTGGCTAATCCTTCTACAGTAGGAGCTTCAAACAAGTCGATGACATTGATATCGATTTTAAATTCTTCTAATAACAAAGCAATTAATTTAGTTGCAAGTAAAGAATGTCCTCCCAGATCGAAGAAATTATCATCAATGCTGACTTGCTCTACTTCTAGTACCTGCATAAAGATGTTTACCAGTTTGGCTTCACTCTCATTACGTGGGGCAACAACTTCTGTGGCTGCTTCCTGTCTAATTTCGTTAGGAGTGGGTAATGCTGCGAGATCGACTTTCCCGTTGGAGTTTAAGGGGAGAGCATCCAAAACAATTAAATGCTGGGGAATCATATAATTGGGAACTTGCGATCGCAAATAATTAGATAAATTCCCTACTTTAATCTCCTTACCCTGCTTCGGAACGACATAACCCGCTAAATATTTTATTCCCTGATTGTTTTCTAAAGGAGTTACAACGCTAATTTTTACGTCGGGATGCTGGTTAATCAAAAGCTCAATTTCCCCAGGCTCGATCCTAAATCCTCGAATCTTAACCTGATTGTCAATCCTACCCAATAACTGAATTCTGCCATCGGTGAGGTATTTGGCGAGATCTCCCGTTTTGTATAACTGTTGGTTGTTGATTGTTAATTGTTGATTGATAAATGTTAAATGTTCAATGTTTAATGAAAAAGGATTGGGAATAAATTTCTCCGCAGTCAACTCTGGACGATTCAAATAGCCTCTGGCTAGTCCTACTCCCGCAATATGTAATTCTCCCACAACGCCGACGGGGACTAATTGTAAATTGCGATCGCAAATGTATAGTTGTTTGTTTTCGCTAGGAGCAATTGTTGGCTCTACGGGGTTGCCGTTACCGCAGCTAACCATACTGGCATTGACCGTAACTTCTGTAGGACCATAGGCATTGATAAACAGTCGATTTTCCGACCATTGGTTAATTAATTCTTCTGAGGGTGCTTCTCCCCCTACCAAGACCATTTTTAAGTCGGGTAATTCTGCTGCGGGTAAGGTAGCCAATGCCGAAGGAGTCATTGTTACATGGGTGACTTGTTGCTCGCGCAATAAATTTAATAATCCTTCTCCTGGTAACAGGGTTTCTTTATCTGCCAAACAGAGTTTTGCCCCACAAGCCAAGGACATAATAATCTCTGGAATCGAAGCATCGAAACTAAAGGAGAAGAATTGCAGCACGCAGCTACTAGCATCAACCTGACAGGCTTTTATTTTGTGTTGGGTGAGGTTAGTAAGTCCGCGATGGGGGATTAACACTCCTTTGGGTTTGCCCGTCGAGCCAGAGGTGTAGATGATGTAGGCGAGGTTTTCTGGGTGGGTAATGGGTAATGGGTAATGGGTAATGGGTAATGGGTAATGGGTAACGTCTATGATGGTTATGTTTTTATCGATAAAATTTTGTTTGTATTTGGATTGGGTGAGTAAGATATTAATTCCGCTATCTTGGACGATGTAATCTAGTCTTTCTTGGGGATAGGCGGGATCGAGGGGAACGTATGCACCACCAGCTTTAAGGACTGCCAGGAAGGCGATTATCATTTCCAGAGAACGTTCGACACATATTCCTACTCTTACTTCTGGTTTTACTCCCAGGCTAACTAGATAGCTGGCTAACTCGTTGCTTTGTCGATCTAGTTCGCCGTAGGTTAGTTCTTTGTCTCTATATACTAAGGCGATATTATCGGGAGTTTTGGCTGCTTGGGCGGTAAATAGCTGGTGGAAACAAAGATTTTCGGGAAATTCTACCGCCGTATCGTTCCAGTCTACGAGTATCTGTTGTTCTTCGGTAGGGGTGAGTATGGGCAATTCGGAAACTGGACAGTCGGGATTATTAATAATGCCTTTTAGTAAGACATAAAAATGGTCTGTCAGGCGGGATATGGTTTCGGGTTTAAATAAGTCTCTGTTGTATTCAAAACCGCCAACTAACCCCCTAGTGGTTTCATACATATCCAAACTAAGGTCTAGTTTTGCCGCGAATTCTGTCTGTTTTAGAGGAGCAATAGTTAAGTCGGGAATGCTAATGGGTTGGGGTAGGTTCTCCAGGCGGAATTTAGCTTGAAATAGGGGATTATAGCTAAGATCTCGTTCGGGCTGTAATTCTTCTACTAGTTTTTCAAAGGGTAAGTCTTGATGGTCGTAGGCACTATAGGTTGATTCTTTGATTTGAGCTAATAATTGCTTGAAACTCGGACGATGAGACAGATCGGAGCGTAAAACTAAAGTATTGGTAAAAAAGCCAATTAAATCTTCAATTTCCCTACGATTGCGATTAGCAATGGGTACACCGACGATAATATCTTCTTGTCCGCTATGACGGGATAGTAAAACTTTGTAAGCTGCCAATAACAAGACAAATATTGTTACTCCAGACTCTCGCGCTAGGGCGTTTAATTGCTCGGTAAGTTCTTTTCCCAACTCAAAAGATTGATTCGCGCCATTAAAGGTTTGTACTCTACCTCTGGGGAAATCGGTAGGTAGTTGTAAGACTGGTAATGTACCCGATAGCTGCTGTTTCCAGAAGTTTAATTGCTTATCTAATACTTCTCCCTGCAAATATTCTCTTTGCCAAGCAGCAAAATCAGCATACTGTATATTTAACTCTGGTAAAGGAGATGTTTCTCCCGCAACGTAAGATTTATAGAGAGTAATTAATTCTCTGAGCAAAATGTCCATCGACCATCCATCGGAAACGATGTGGTGCATTACTAATAAAACAATATGCTCTTGGGGTGCAAGACGAATTACCGAGACTTTCAATAATAAATCTTTGGCTAAATCGAATGGGTGAGTAGCTGCTTCGCGAGATAATTCGATTACCTTTTTTTCTCTTTGTTCTATTTCTAATTCTTGAATATCCCTAACAGTTAAATCAAAATAGAGGTCAGAATTAATAACTTGTAGCGGCTGTCCTGCTTCCGTCTTAAAGTTAGTTCTCAAAACTTCGTGACGGCGAACAATTTCTTGAAGACTTTGCCGAAAAACTTCTAAGTCTAAATTTCCTGTCAGTCTAACCCCTGTGGGAATATTATAAGCACCACCTCCTGGCTGTAACTGTTCCATAAACCATAGTCTTTGTTGAGCAAAAGACAAAGGTAAGGAATTATGGCGATCTACTGACTTAATCTCTAACTTGCTGACTTTTAAGCTATTTGCTACTTCTAAAAACTCAATTATTTCTGATTTACGCTTCTTCAACTGAGTCATCAATTCATCAGTCAAAGCATCTTGTGGGGCATTGAAACGAAGTTTATTTTCATTATTATCTTTTCTTTCTAACCAAAATTTGATATCGCGATCGCTTAGTTCTAATAAAAATTCGTCAATAGTTTTCATTTTATAGTCGTTCTAATTAATTGTGATACTCTTTAGGTTATTTGTTCTTAGCTATCAGCTATCAGCTATCAGCTATCAGCTACTAGCTTTTAAATTATTCAAATATAGTTAAATAAATTTCTCCCCTGCACACTTGTACCCTTGCAATAATCAACTTTACTGCAAACGACTGGCATTAATTTAACAATACTCATTATTGCGATCGCGCTTCTTAGTTTTGGCACTGAAAATAGATATAATAAGTATAATACTAAATCAACAAGCCTACTGTAGCTTTAGTTTTCGTGCAAAATATGCACTCCTGTAGTTAGCAGCTACTTGGTCGGTGCTGGGTATCTGACAGCGACACATCTTCAGTAATTATTTAATTTCTTACTTCAAAATTCTTTACTATCAATGGGGAATCTTTCTCAACAGCTTAAAAACCTATCTCCCGAACAGCGATCGCTATTAGAAGCAAAACTGAAGGAGAAGGGAATACAAATATCCCAAAGCGATCTCGGTAAAGCCGAGTCGCAAAGCGATAAGCCTAACGGCATGGCTTCGCTACGCATTTCTCCCAGAAATCAAGATGCAAACATTCCTCTATCCTTTGCTCAAAAAAGATTGTGGTTCGTACAGCAGTTAGAGCCAGAGAATAATTCCTACAACGTACCGTGTGTTTTAAAGCTGGAAGGAAAGTTAAATATTGAAGCGTTACAGAAAGCTTTAAATGAGATTGTCAAGCGTCATGAGATTTTAAGAACGGTTTTTGTGGCAAATGAAAATAAAGAGCCGATACAGGTAGTAAGGGAGTTTGAGGAGTTTGAATTAGAAGTCAGAAGTCAATTCGAGCATTCCCTTGCGCCTGTCCTAAAGGATACCGCTCCGCATATCGGCGGCGCGGGGTCTCGAAAGAAGTCAGCCCTAAAGGATACCGCTTCGCATAGAGTCAGAAGTAAAGAATATATTATTGATGAGATATTTAAAAAGCCATTCGATCTAGGGGAGAATTTATTACGAATTAAATTATTAAAGTTAGCTGACAATAGTTATTTATTAATAATTGCTACCCATCATATAGTAAGCGATCGCTGGTCAATTGGAGTCTTTTTAAAAGAGATTGCTATTTTATATCGAGCTTATTCACAGCAACAGGATTTACCATTGTCTCCTTTACCGATTCAATATGGAGATTATGCTATTTGGCAGAGAAATAGATTAAAAGATAAGAGATTAGAAAAGCAGATTGATTACTGGCAAGAGAAATTACAGGATATTTCGGTATTAGAATTACCATGCGATCACACTAGATTGCCCGTTCCGAGTTATCAAGGAGCAAAATACCCCTTAGTTTTAAATAAAGATTTATCAGATAGAATTAATGCTTTTAGTAACCAAACTGGAGTTACTTTATTTACCTTATTATTAACTGCTTTCAAAGTCTTACTTTATCGCTATTCTCAGCAAGAAGATATTGTCGTAGGAACGGATATTGCCAATCGCGATCGCACGGAAACAGAAGGATTAATCGGTTTATTAGTTAACACTCTAGTATTGCGGACAGATTTAACAGGAAATCCCAGTTTCACTGAGCTATTAAATAGAGTCAAGCAAGTAACTTTAGATGCTTTTGCTCATCAAGATTTACCTTTTGAAAAGTTAGTAGAAGTATTAAATCCCGAACGAGATTTAAGTCAAATGATGCCACTATTCCAGGTAAAGTTTGACTTGCAATTGGCGGAGGTAAAGCCTCTAACTCTACCCAATTTAAAAGTAGAGCGTTTGCCCTTAGAAGAATCAACAGTCAAATACGAACTACGCTTTAACCTACAAAATAACGAAACGGGAATTAATGGCTATGTAGAATATAGTACCGATTTATTTAACGAATCTACTATTGCTCGTATGGTAGAACACTTTATTGTTTTACTAGAAGGCATAGCTAATAATCCAGAATCTAAGATTGCTTATTTACCTTTAATAACATCCAAAGAAAAAGCAATAATTGATCGCGCCAATAATACCGAGAAAAACTATCCTCAGAATAATTCAATTATCGAACTATTCACCACTCAAGCAGCTAAAACTCCCGATGCAATTGCTGTTATTTATCTAGATAAAAAACTCACTTATCAAGAATTAAACGAAAAAAGCGATCGCTTGGCAGAATATTTGCAGTCATTAGGAGTAAAACCAGAAGTTAAAGTAGGGATATGTGTCGAACGTTCTTTGGATATGATAATAGGAATGCTGGCTATTCTAAAAGCTGGCGGCTGTTATGTACCTCTCGATCCGAACTATCCTCAAGAGAGACTAGATTACATTGTTCGAGATAGCGAAATTGAAATTTTACTTACGCAAACTGAATATAAATCTAATTTTGATGATGAGAATATTACCCTTGTTGATTTAAAGGGCGAATGCCATTCGCCCCTATATGCGGAGCGGTATCCTTTAGGACAGCACCCTTGCACCCCCGCACCCTTGCACCTCCGCCCAGAAAACCTGGCTTACATCATCTACACCTCTGGCTCTACAGGGAAACCAAAAGGTGTTGCGATCGCGCACAAAAATGCTTTACAACTATTACATTGGGCAAAAGAAGTATTTACTCCAGAAGAGTTATCGGGAGTCTTAGCAGCCACTTCAATTTGTTTCGACCTTTCTATATTTGAAATCTTTGTGCCTCTTAGTTGGGGAGGCAAGGCAATCTTAGCAGAAAATGCTTTAGAGTTACCTAATTTACCTAATAAAAACGAAGTTAAATTAATCAACACTGTTCCTAGTGCAATCTCTTCTTTACTTCAGACTGATAATATTCCTGAATCGGTAATTACAGTTAATTTAGCAGGAGAAAGTTTAAAAACAGAATTAGTTGGTAAGTTATATCAAAAAGAACATATCAAAAACGTTTATAATCTCTATGGTCCTTCGGAAGATACTACCTATTCTACCTATGCCAGAGTAGAAAATGATGAGCGAGTATCGGCAACTATTGGTAAACCAGTTGCTAACACCAAAGCTTATGTTTTAGATAAATACTTACAGCAAGTTCCCATAGGTGTACCAGGTGAATTATATTTAGCCAGTAATAAAATAGCACGAGGATATTTAAACAAACCAGAATTAACTGCCGAAAATTTTATTCCCAATCCCGTAGGGACGTTTCATGAAACGCCCCTACATGATGCACGATTATACAAAACAGGCGATTTAGTAAAATATCTACCTACCCTAAAGGATACCGCTTCGCATAATGGCGACTTAGAATTTCTAGGGCGTATAGATAGACAAATTAAAATACGCGGTTACAGACTAGAAATAGATGAAGTAGAAACAGTTTTAAACAGTCATCCCGAAGTTAAAGAAAGCGTCGTTATTGCCAAACAGGAAAACGATTTATCTCAAAGTTTAATTGCCTACATTATTACCAACACTGTAGGGGCGAATGGTCATTCGCCCTCATTAGAATTACGTGCGTTTTTAACAAAAAAACTACCAAGTTATGCAATTCCAAGCGCATTTATTGAACTAGAAGATTTTCCTCTTTTACCAAATGGAAAAATAAATAGAAAAGCATTATTAGAATTAGATAACTTTAGTCCTCAAGAGACGGCAGCTCATACCGCACCTCAGACAGATACGGAAAAAATAATTGCTGGTATTTGGCAACAAGAATTAAATTTAGATCGAGTGGGGATAGATGATAATTTCTTTGAGTTAGGCGGGCATTCTCTGTTAGGAATAAAAATTGTTTCTTACATTAGCGAAGCGTTGGAGAAAAATATTGCTTTAAAAAAATTATTTCAATATCCCACAATTAGAGAATTAGCAGCACAGATAGAAAATGCAGCTAAAATATCCAATATCGCTCTACCCAAAATTATTGCTAATCCAAAAGATAAATATACGCCCTTCCCTCTAACAGATATTCAACAGGCTTATTTAATCGGACGATCTGATGCTTTTGCGTTGGGTAATGTAGCTACTCATGGTTATCGAGAGATTGAGACTGTGGGAGTAAGTATTGATGAGGTAGAAACAGCTTGGAATAAATTAATTCAGCGCCATGAGATGTTGCGGATGGTGGTAACAGAGGATGGTAAGCAGCGAATTTTAAATGATGTTCCTGAATATAAGATAAAGAGATCCCCCCTAGCCCCCCTTAATAAGGGGGGGACAAGAGAGCGTCTTTCTCATCAGATAATATCTTTAGACACTTTTCCTCTATTTGAAATTGAAGCGATTCAGTTAGAAGAAGATAGAGTTAGATTTTGCATCAGTTTTGATGTTTTAATCGGAGATGCTTGGAGTTTCCGCATCTTAGCTCAGGAAATGGTGCAATTGCTGTTAAATCCCGAACTAGAATTACCCAAACTCGATTTGTCTTTTAGAGATTACGTTCTAGCAGAACAAAAACTAAGAGAAAGCAAACTATACCATAGCTCTTGGGACTATTGGCAGCAGCGCATTCCTAATTTATCCCCCGCACCCGAATTACCCTTAGTTAAAAATCTTGAATCAATCAATAAACCTCACTTCAAACGCCGTAGTTACACTTTATCTCGCGAACTTTGGCAAAATATCAAACAAAGAGCCACTAAAGAAAAAATTACTCCTTCTGGTTTACTGTTAGCTGCTTTTAGTGAAGTATTAACCGCCTGGAGTACTAACCCCCACTTCACAATCAACCTAACTTTATTTAATCGCTTACCTCTACATTCTGATGTAGACAGAATTGTTGGCGATTTTACATCCTCTACTTTACTTGAAGTAGATAATCGAGGACAAGACAGCTTTATAAATCGTTGCAGCAAAATACAAGCGCAACTATGGCAAGACTTAGATAATCGTTATGTTAGTGGCATAGAAATCTTAAGAGAATTAGCCCGTAACAAACAACAAATTAAAGGCGCATTAATGCCCGTTGTCTTCACTAGCACTCTAACCCAAGAAGACAATTCATCTAATAAAAATAATCTTCCCTGGCAAGCAGAAACAGTCTACAGTGTCAGCCAAACATCTCAGGTTTATTTAGACCACCAAGTAGGAGAAATAGACGGTGAATTAATTCTTAATTGGGACGCGATCGACGAGTTATTTCCCGATCGCCTTTTAGATGATATGTTTGGTGCTTATTGTGGTTTTATCGAGCAATTAGCAATAGAAGACAGAGGGCAGAAGGCAGCCCTAAAGGATACCGCTTCGCATAAAGGCAGAAGGGAAGATTTAACTACAACAATGTGGGATAACATTTGTAGGGATTTGTTGCCCAGTTATCAGAAGGAATTATTTACTAAAGTAAATGTGACAGAATTTGATTTTCAAGCTGAGGATCTAAAGCTACAGGATTTGTTTTTTGATCGAGTAAAAGATAATCCCGAACAAATAGCAATTATAGACAAAGAATTTACTTTCACTTATAAAAAAATAAGCGATCGCGTCAATCAATTAGCCGACACATTACAACAACAAATAAAATCAGATTCTGACACCAATATTATTGCTGTTGTTCTAGAAAAAGGTTGGGAGCAAATAGTAGCAGTATTGGGAATATTAACAGCTAGTGCTGCTTACGTACCTATTGATCCGAGTCTACCACGCGATCGCGCTTTACACATTCTCTCTGCTACCAACGCCCAATGCATTGTTACTACTGAAGAATTAGCAAATAATCTTGAATGGATTAACAAGAAGGCAGAAGGTTTAAATAATACTACTTTGCATATCGAAAACCTTTTAATCGTTACCCATTACCCATTACCCATTACCCAAAACAAACCCGTTACCCATTACCCGTTACCCATTACCCACGTAAGTAATCTGGCATACATAATCTATACATCGGGATCGACGGGAATACCAAAAGGTGTGGCAATATCTCATCAGGGTGCAGTGAATACAATCTTAGATATTAATCGTCGATTTGCAGTTGATTCTAACGATAAAATACTGGCTTTATCCTCTCTTAGTTTCGATCTTTCCGTTTACGATATTTTCGGAATTTTAGCTGCTGGGGGTACTGTAATCATTCCTCCTGCTGATGCTGTTAAAGATGCTGTTGTCTGGCGAAAGTTAATTCAAGAACATCAAATTACGATTTGGAATTCAGTACCAGCTTTAATGGAAATGTTGGTAGAAGATAAAAATATAAATAATTCCAGTTTGCGTTTGGTAATGTTAAGTGGAGATTGGATTAATTTAGGATTGCGCGATCGCATTAAAAATAACTATCCTGATGCTAGAGTGTTTAGTCTAGGCGGTGCGACAGAAGCTTCGATTTGGTCGATATTTTATCCTATAGAAGCTGTAGATAAAAGCTGGACAAGTATTCCCTATGGTAAGCCACTAGCTAATCAATATTTTCAGGTATTAAATAATAACTTAGACCCTTGTCCTTTGTGGGTGTCGGGTGACTTATATATCGGTGGACAAGGATTAGCTGAATGTTACTGGGGAGACAATGAAAAAACTAATAGCAGCTTTATTACTCATTCTCAAACCAAAAAAAGATTGTACAAGACGGGAGATAAAGGGCGTTATTTACCTAACGGCAATATTGAATTTTTGGGACGAGAAGATTTTCAAGTTAAAGTTAACGGCTATCGCATTGAATTAGGAGAAATTGAAGCCACATTACAACAACATCCCCAAATAGAAAAAGTTTTAGTTTCTGCTGTAGGAGATAGTAATAAGCAATTAGTAGCTTATCTCGTACCCAAACAAAACAGTAATAGCTATTCGCCTCTAGATAAAATTGAATTTAAACTAGAGCAAAAAGGAATTAGAAAAATAACGGAAGATGAAACAGAAATAGGTTTAAGTTTACCCGAAGCAGACGATCGCGATCGCTTTTTATCTCGTCAGAGTTATCGTCAGTTTTTACAACAAGAAATTGCGTTAGATAAGTTTAGTAGTTTCTTAAGTTGTTTGCGACAGATACAGGTAGCCAATTCCTCTTTACCTAAATATCGTTATGGCTCTGCTGGTAGTTTATACCCCGTACAAACTTATGTTTATCTTAAACCTAATTCAATTTCAGGATTAGATGGAGGATACTATTACTATCATCCTCAAAAACATAGTCTAGTTGCTGTTAGTAAATATAAAGAAATAAATAGTTATAACTATGGTGTAAATCAGTCAATCTTTGAGCAATCTAACTTTAGCATCTTTTTAATCGGAGAATTAAATGCGATCGCGCCAATATATAAAGATAGCGCAAGAGATTTTTGCTTATTAGAAGCGGGATATATCAGTCAATTATTAATGGACATTGCACCAGATTATAACTTGGGTTTATGCCCTATCGGTAAACTAGAATCTGACTTCTTAAAAGATAACTTAAAATTACAATCCAGTCACATATTACTACACAGCTTTGTTGGAGGAAGTATCGATCCAGAATGGACAAAACAATGGCAGCAAACTAATCAATCTCAGCCTACTATTTCCATTAAAGATAGCTTGCAAAAATATCTCAAGCAAAAACTACCAGATTATATGATTCCCAGTAATTATATAATCTTAGAAAAATTTCCTTTAACCAGTAACGGCAAAATAGATCGCCGTGCTTTACCTATTCCCAACTTTAACCAAAATAAAACAAAATATGTCGCTCCTCGTAATGAAACTGAAATCCAGATAGTTAACATTTGGCAAGAAAATTTAGAACTAGAAAAAATCGGAATTAACGATAACTTCTTCGATCTAGGAGGTAATTCTTTATCTGCTACTCAGGTATGCGATCTCATTAGAAATGCTTTTAATATCGAACTAACTATCAGACAGTTTTTTACAACACCAACAGTAGCTGAGATAGCTAAAATGGTAATTAATTCCCAAACTATAGAAACGAAAGCAGACTCATCACCACAAATAGAAAAAGTAAGCCGAGAATCTGCAATCGATCTTGATAATCTTTCTGAATCAGAAATAGATGGTTTATTACAACAAATGTTAGTAGATGATTAGAACAAATGCAAAAAGTTTATTTTTTATTTGAATTTATTATCTAAGTTATGCATAATTAATAATGTTTATTTTGGAGATTTTTAATGTTTTGGAGTCGTTTTAGACAAGTACTTTTTCTATCCTTAGCTATAGCTGGCTTTATTTGGCCCATTTATTATATAGTACAATTTATCACAGAAATTAATGATGGATTTAGCTCTACGGACTTACAAGCTTTTGATATATCCACTTTTGTTTCACAGGTATGGGTAACTAATCCTTCTAGCTTTGTTGCTGCGGATCTCGCTATTGTTCTTGTAATTGGACTAGCTTTTATCGTAACTGAAGGCCGACGATTAAAACTGAAATTTTGGGGGATTTATATTATTCTTACCTTCTTGATTTCATATGCTTTTAGTTTTAGTTTATTCATGTTTGTACGAGAGCGAAAGCTAGCGGAATCACTAGAACCAGTTGAAGCCAAGCCTTGAGTATTAGTTTATAAAAAATCTGGCAGTATTTTTGTAATGTAACTACTAAAACAAACACTGAAATTAGCTCTTTCTATCTAGATTGGATTGCAATCTGTGTTTGTTTAGTTGAACTAAATTAAACTCAATACAATATTTTTTCACGACGCATACCACAGCAAAATAGCTGAGATTGTAATTAATTTTTTAACTACAGAAACAAAAGAAAATTCATTATTACAAATAGAAAAAGTCAGTTAAGAATCTACGATTAATATTTTTAATTTAATATAGTAAGTAATTATGTCTGTATGTGCATTTATCTCCAATCCTCAAGATGATTCAGAAAGCTCGTCTAATATTCCTTTTGCTAGTGAACCATTTTTTAAACAAGTTTGGCTACCTGCATCACAAGAATTGGAACTCAAATGGATTCCATTATTTTCTAATGGAATAGATATTACCAAGACTGATTTGCCATTAGTTATTGAAGAGATAAAATAAGTAAGATACTGGTCAGAAAAAAGGCTATCTAAACAAGATTTTGAATGATTGGCAAGAAGAATTGATTTTATCATTGAGGAATTACCAAAATTATTTTCAAGAGAAGATACATCAGTATTTATAGGCTAAATAAATTAATATAATTATGACTAATAATAAATTAAACTTAGATAATCTCTCACAAGAAGAAAAAAAGAAAATACTAGCAAAACTATTACAACAAAAAGCCAAGCAGCCAAGACTATTTCCTACTTCTTTTGCTCAACAAAGATTATGGTTTTTACAGCAACTAGAGCCTGAAAGTACGGCTTACAATATTCCTGCTGCATTAGAGCTAACAGGTAATATCGATCTAGATATCTTAAGAAAAAGTATTAATGATATATGTGATCGCCATGAGATTTTAAGAACGGTTTTTGTAACGGTAGATAATGAGCCAAAGCAAAAAATATTGTCGAAGATAAATAATGCTCTGCCTGTTGTGGATTTAAGTAACACTGAAGAACAAGAATTAGAGATTAAAAATACAATTCACCAAGAGACTAAACAAGTTTTTGATTTAGCAGAAGCACCTTTATTAAGAACCAAAGTTTTATCTTTAGATAAGGATAAATATATTTTACTTTTCACGCTACATCATATTATTACCGACTACTATTCCATGCGAGTTTTAATTCAAGAACTTGCTACTATTTATCAAACTAAAATTAATAATATCCCCTCTACTTTACCTAAACTAGAATTACAGTATGTTGATTTTGCTGTTTGGCAAAGAAAATGGCTAGAGTCAGATAATTTACAGACTCAACTAGATTATTGGCAGCAGCAATTAGCCGATGCACCTACTTTAATTAATTTACCTACAGATTTTCCTCGCCCTCAACGCCAAACCTTAAGAGGGAAAACCAAAACTTTTATATTACCTATAGAACTATCCCAAGCATTACAGGCATTATCTAGTAAAGAGAATACTACCTTGTTTATGACTCTGCTTGCAGGGTTACAAACCTTACTTTATCGCTATACAGAACAAACAGATATCTTAGTAGGTTCGACTGTTGCTAATCGAGATAAGAAAGAGATTAGTAATTTAATTGGTTTGTTTGTTAATAACCTAATATTTAGGACAAAATTTAATCCTCAGCTTACTT
>JBCDEP010000164.1:0-13897 GCA_039179675.1 Cyanobacteria bacterium P01_G01_bin.67 | reverse complement strand
ATTACGATAGTAAAGTTTCTGCCACTTGTCGGTATCAAAAGAGTGGTTTTTCAACGCTTCTGTTTGATTCATTACCACTGATCAGTATTTACCTAATTTTACAGTGGGAAGGGAGTAATTTGAGATTGCAGTGATTGATCTAATTCCTGTTTTTCTCGTTGAGAAGTAACTTCAATTCTTGTGATTAATTTTGATATGAACTTATTAAGTTGTTGATCAAAAAGATATTTGAGTTCACTTATCTCTTTGTATGAACTATAGAAATGCCCTAATTCGTTGAGTCTTTTTTTAAAATTGAGTAAACTACCAATTTCGTCAGTTATTTGACTGATACTAATTTGCGAGTCTCTAAAATAAGTATAAATTAGCAGCTTATTATTTAATTTAAAGGTTTCCAGAGCTTTGAGAAATTCTTCTTCAGTATATTGACCAACCTTAGTTTTAAACAGACTAACAAATACGTCGCAGTCAGTAATAGCCTTGTTATATTCGTCCTGTAGACGAGTCTGAGACATAGCATCGAGAAAATCTTCCCAGATTACCAATTCGAGAAATATACTCCTTTGGATATATTCCTTATTTTTGCGATTGATAAAAATTTCAAATTGTTCGCGATCGCTTTTCAATTCAGAGGAAGAAGCTAAAAAGATTTTGATAATTTTAATACTTGCCATAGCTAATCTGACTTGCCTTTAGCTTTGCCTTTGCTTCCTGAACAATTATCCTCTGGATCAAGGATACTTCTGCTGTACAACCCAGATATTTTAATATTTCCGAAGGGTAAATCAGAGATCACTAATCTAGATTAGAGCATAAGTTTGTCTAATGAGACTGACTTTCTCAAAGTCAAAACAGACGGGTTGAGATTAATATCTATTTAAAGCATTGCAAAGCCTCTAGTATATGGCTTACAGCTGATATCTAAATACAAGTTAGTAAACAGCATGGCACCTTAAATCAAAAAAATGCATAATCAATAAATTATGATTTTCTCAAAAAACATTGATTTTTATATATGATGGTAACAGCGGCTTAATCATAATCAATTAATAAATCAAGGAGTATTGACTTTTGATTCCAGCAACTCTACACCAACTCAAAGTGTTTGAAACAGTGGCACGCAATGGCAGCTTCACTCGTGCAGCTGAAGAATTATTGATCACCCAACCAACTGTTTCTAGTCAAGTTAAACAACTCACTAAAGCGATCGGACTTCCTTTATTTGAGCAAATTGGGAAAAGCTTGTATCTAACTGATGCTGGTCAAGAGTTGTTGACCACCTGTCAGGATATTTTCGAGAATTTGAACAATTTTGAAATCAAGATCGCCGATCTAAAAGGGACTAAACAGGGTCGATTAAACTTAGCCGTAATTACCACTGCCAAATATTTTGTCCCCAGATTACTAGGTTCGTTTTGCCAGAATTATCCTGGAATTGATGTTGCACTCAAAGTCACTAACCACCAAGAAATTCAGCAGCGCATGCAGGATAATAAGGATGATTTGTATGTGGTTAGTAATCCTGACCAAGGTGTAGATTTAACTAGTCGACCATTTTTGAATAATCCTTTAGTGGTAGTAGCACATAAAGATCATCCTCTGGCTCGCAAGAGAAATCTAGACCTCCAAGAATTAAATAATCAACCCTTTATTATGCGGGAGCAAGGATCTGGGACTAGAGATTCAATTGTCAAATTATTTGCTCAACATGATATTGAGGTCAAAGTTAAGTTGGAGTTGGGTAGTAATGAAGCAATCAAGCAGGCTATTTCTGGAGGGTTAGGAATATCAATCTTGTCAGAACATTGTCTGATTTCTGAGGGAATATCAGGGGAATTGACTGTTTTAAATTTTCAACACTTTCCCATCAAACGTCGCTGGTATGTCTCTTATCTAGCGGGTAAAAAGCTGTCCGTGATTGCCGAAACATTTCTGGACTATTTATTAGAAGAAAGTCCGAAAATGACCTTCCCGCGCTCTAGCATTTTGGCTCAGCTTGCTAGTTAAGCAAACCTGATTTACCTAAAACTCAGAAGTTTTAAGAATAACTTTTGCAGGCAAAAGGTGAAAAGAATAGATAATGCAGAACTGCATCTTGAATAGACAACTAGTCATTTTCTATCTGCAAGGAGTTTGTCAAGTAGACCTTGAGCAAATTACAAATTTAAATTCAATCATTAATCACACTCCTGTTGTAGTGACAATACTTGTCAAAAATTACTGGTGTCTTATTGAGAAATAATAGCAAAAACTGTATGATGTAAATTCTCAAATATTTTAATTAATAAAGACATCGCCCAATTTAGTATGAGTAATCAGATCGGTAAAATTTCTCGGCGTTTGATGCTGGCTATTACTACTACAGCCTTGATTGCAGCCTGTAATCAAACTTCAGGAGAGCAATCGGGGAATGACCAGCCAAATAGTGCTTCAGCAAATAACGGACAGGTAAATATTTATTCTTCTCGTCACTACAACACTGACGATCAACTTTATGACGGTTTTACGGAGCAAACAGGGATCAAAGTTAATTTGATTGAGGGGAAAGATGATGAATTGATTGAAAGAATCAAAAGTGAAGGTAGTAACAGTCCCGCAGATATTTTAATTACTGTTGACGCGGGACGTTTATGGCGTGCTGCACAGGCAGAAATCTTTGCTCCCGTAGATTCAGAAGTACTGGAATCAAAAATACCTGAAAACCTACAAGATCCCGATAATCTTTGGTTTGGTTATAGCAAACGAGCGCGAGTTATTATTTACAACAAAGAGCGAGTAGATCCGAGTCAGCTTTCGACATATGAAGCTCTAGCCGATCCAAAGTGGCAAGGAAAATTTATTGTTCGTTCTTCCAGCAATATCTATAACCAGTCTTTGGTTGCAGGAATGATTGAAGAGCAAGGAGAAGCCGCGACAGCACAATGGATTGAAGGTTTGGTAGCTAACTTTGCGCGATCGCCCCAGGGTAACGACACTTCTCAAATTGAGGATGTGGCAGCAGGAGTAGCAGATCTCACCCTAGCCAATACTTACTACTTAGCTCGATACGAAGACAATCCCGAGGTCTTTGATCAAGTTGGCATCTTTTTTCCCAATCAAGATGATCGAGGAACTCACGTCAATATCAGTGGTGCTGGCTTGCTAAAAAATGCTCCTAATAGAGATAATGCGATCGCCTTTTTGGAATATCTTGCTAGTCCAGAAGCTCAGGAGTTTTTTGCTTTAGGGAATAATGAATATCCCGTGGTAGAAGGAACACCTGTCAACCCTGTTGTAGCTGGTTTTGGCGAATTTAAAGACGATACTACTAATGTTGCAGCATATGGGAAAAATAATGCAGATGCGGTTAAGATTATGGATCTCTCAGGATGGAAATAATCTTACGCTCTGGTAAATAAATGAAACGATTTCTCGGTCTAGCAGCTTTAACTGATATTCTGCTAATAGGTAATATGATGGGGTCTAGCTTATCTGTACGAGCAGAGTCACCTTTATCCATTGTCTACCCTCCTCCAGAACATAAAACTGTTGCCGAGAAAATCTTTTTTATTGGTACTGCATCACCACAAGAGCCAGTTTTTATCAACGGCAAGAAAATAAGCAATCGTAGCGTTTCAGGTCATTTTGCCCCCAGTCTCCCCTTAAAAATGGGAGAAAATGTCTTTGTAATTCGTCAAGAAGAGCGAGAATTAGAACTCAAAATTACTCGTGTTAGCAATCAGCCCCAAGTCCCGTCAAAACTAACTTTCGCCCCCGATTCTCTGACTCCAGCCGTAGATATTGCTCGCTTACCCAACGAACCCATTTGTCTTAGTGCTGTAGCCCCCAAAGATGCTCAGGTTTCGGTACAGATTGGAAGGAGTAAGATTTTGCTAATGCCGCAGATCGATTCGGTAGAACTACCTCCTAATTCGGCAGTATTGACTTCGGAAGTCGTACCTAATAACCAACAAAACGAGGGATATTATCGAGGCTGTACGGTACTAGAAACTCCTCGCAACTATGGTAAACCTCTATTCACCCTGGAACAAGACAGGCAAAAAGTAACCGAACAAGGTCAAGGAAAAATTGAAATTCTCTCTCCTCAGGATATAGAGGTGGTGGAAGTAACTGCTGATGTTGGTGTAGCCAGAACAGGAGCCAGCACTAGCTATTCTCGTCTAACTCCTTTGCCCAAAGGAACCAAAGCCAGAGTCATAGGAAAGGAAGGGGAATGGTTACGGCTTGATTATGGAGCCTGGATTAAAGCGGCAGAAACTAAATCTGTATTGGGTAATATTCCTCCCCATTCCCTGATTAGAGGAGTCATATCCCAACAGGTTGAATCGGCTACAGAAATCGTTTTCCCGCTCCAGATACCTGTACCTGTAGAAATAAAGCAAGAAGAAGAGCGCATTACTCTTACTCTGCACAATACCACCGCCCAAACTGATACAATTCGTCTCGATCCCGATCCCATAATTAAACGCCTCGATTGGCAACAGGTATCACCTACTCAGATAGACTATACTTTTGAGCTGCATAACCAACAGCAGTGGGGTTACGATTTGCATTATAAAGGATCTAATTTAGTCTTTTCCCTACGCCATCCTCCTAAAATTTCATCAATGGCAGATACGGCATCGATCAGATCTAGTGATGATTTGCTTGAAAGTAGTTTAGTTAAGAGCGATCGCTTTAAACCATTAGAAAATATCGAAATCCTCTTAGATCCTGGACATGGAGGGGCAGAAAAAGGCGCCAAAGGACCTACAGGATATCCTGAAAAAGAAATTAATCTCTTGATCTCAAAATTAGTTGAAGCGGAATTAACTCAATTAGGTGCCACGGTTTATCTGACCAGGGAAAAAGATCGCGATCTATCTCTAAAAGAAAGGATGGCAATGATTGATCGCCTCAAACCCGATCTGGCAATTTCAATTCATTACAATGCTTTACCCGATAATGGTGATGCAGAGAACACCCAGGGCATCAGTACCTTTTGGTATAACACTCAAGCTCATGCACCTGCATTGTTCTTACACAAGTATTTAGTAGAAAACTTAGATCGTCTAGATGCTGGTACTTTTTGGAATAACCTGGCTCTAACTCGCCCCCACACAGCGCCTACGATCTTATTAGAGTTAGGCTTTATGATCAATCCTGATGAGTTTGAATGGATTACCAACCAGCAAGAACAACAAAAGCTGGCACAGACTTTAGCCAATGGCATCAAGGAATGGTTTCTTTCCGTTAAATAAGCTCAAATTAAATTAAATTTATCAAGCGATCGCTTAACCGTGGGATAAGCAATAATTATAGTGTAATTTTCTTAACTTATAGCTTTTAACTAGATGAAAGAGAGATCGCCTCTGATTTTTTGTCCTGTACAAAGAAGGTTCTTAGGATAATTATGTTATGTCTATGACTCAAGCCGAAGTCAAAAATTTGTTTCGGAAACAGGAGCATAAAGCATCTATGTTGGTAACTGAGCGATTGCGCTTACTTAGTGGTTTTGGCATTGATGGCGATCTCAACAGCGACGACATGAGTCCTCGACAAGTTTTGCTAACAAGTACTCAAGACTTGAACCAATTATCAATTCTGCCAGGAGAAATGCGAGAAAATATAGTACTGGATACGTCTATTGATCAAGGTTTTAGACCTGGAGCAAAATTAACTTTTACTAGTGGTGCAGTAATTAGGCTAACTTTTTATTGTGAACCCTGTAAGAGACTGTCTCATTTAGCTAATTCTATCTCTGATTTAGAGCAGAAAAGAGGCATATTAGGTGTCGTTATTACTGGAGGAGCGATCGCTTTGGGGGACAAGGTATCGATTGAGTCTGATTACTTTCCTGCCTTGTCAGAAGAACCTTATGAACGTTTCCTTAACTATGTGGCTCAAATTCCCCGAGGAAAAGTAGTGACCTACAAGCAAATACTCAGATGTATTGGTGTAGACCGAAGTTATTTTCGAGTAATGCCAGTTTACATCAAGAAAGCTCCAGCTAACTATCCACTACACCGCATTTTAGATTCACAAGGTAAGATTACACCGCATATTCCACACCAACTAGAACAACTAAAGGCAGAGGGAATTACTATCTCCAGGGATTCTAATCACCATCGCGTATCTTTAGAGCAATATGTCTGGGAAAAACCATCTATCTATTGATTAATCAGGTGGAAATTATTTTGGTTGTTACACCTGCGATCTCATTGTGTTTCGTTCTACCCACGATACAAGCATCAATTTCGATTTCACCTAATAAATAAACTTTGATATTGAGGAGATTTTTCCTCAGTAGGGCTAATAAATCCCGATATTTCTTAACCTCGGTTTGTTCTGTCTGATTGTGCCATTCTTGGGCTGTGGTTGCAGTGGCAAAGAAAGATGCCAACTCCTGAATTACTATTTTAGTTCCAGGGGGATAATTATAACGTTGCAATAACATATTCAGATTGAAATCATTAGCATTTTGCCAGTAGATAACCTGAACTGGATATTCTGCTTCACTCAGCCAAAATAAATCTTTGGTTGCCAGTTCTAATTGCTCAATTAGCTCTCGCTCTAACTCTGAATTAGATGAATTATCCATAATCTAACTGTTGCCAAGTTTTAACTATAGCAAGCTACTATTTTGCCTTGTTCTCGAATAGAATGTAGGCGATTTTTCTATCTTGATGTTATGACTAATCTTCAGCAAATAAAACAAGTATCCGCTCAACTCCACCTTGATTTAGATAATCCTCAGTCTGTTCGTCAGCAACTCCAGCGAATCAATCAGGCACAGTCAAAGCTGCGTCAATATAAAAAAGAAGTAAATCTCAAACTTAAGGAGATGAAGCAATCAGAAAGCTCTTTTGGTTTAGATGAGGTTGCTGCCATCGGACTTCATATATTTGGTGAACATAGACTGGCTAGACATGTGACCAGACAAGGAAATAGATCTGAACGCCAACAAAGGAGACAACTACAAAATGCTAAGCAGCCTCAGATTAAGATGAAAGACTTAATCGATAATTATATCTTTGAAAGCGATCGCCTTAAGACAATGGCTCAGAATTATCTTCAAGAACATCAATAAACTATTAACCCGCCGATTTACTAGATTAAGCAACTACACTATTAACCTGCAAAAAATTTCTAATTGTATTGAGATATGCTGCGGGATCTTCCAACATTGGGAAGTGAGAGGTTTGGGCTAATTCTACGTAGTGAATTTTGTCATTTAAAGCTGCTGCTTGCCGACCCATTTTCGCAGGGATAATAATATCTTTTTCCCCAGATATCATTAACGTCGGCACCTCTAGTTTACTAAATTCCTGGGGCATAGTTGCCACTGCTTGCTCGCTAACAGAAGTATAAATGGTGCCTACCGCAGCTTCGTAATCAGCCAGTAAAAAATCTTCTAAAAATGCCAGGCGATCGCTTTTAGCAATGGGGCGGTGTAAAAACCGCGCCATAAACATTCTGTCGGCAAAGGGAAATTTTACAAACCAGTTATAGCGAAACTTGACCACATAGCCCCCAAACCTGTGAAATGCGGCAAAGGCTTTAGCATCGTATTCAAAGATACCATTACAGGTCAGAATTGCCTGATGTACCCTTTCTCGGTAGCGATTAAGAAAGAAAGTCGCGATGGAGGCTCCCATTGAATGGGCATTGAGATAAACTCGTTGCAGATTTAAGGCATCTAGGAAAGCTGCTAAATCATCGGCATAGTCTTCCATCCCATATCCTAAGTCTGGGACATCTTGCGGGAGAACTGAACGACCAAAGCCACGCAAGTCGTAGAGCAAACAATCAAAGTCCGAAGCGATCGCCTCTGCGGTGCTACGCCAATATCTTCCCGATCCTCCCCAACCATGAACAAATACCATTACAGGTTTTGGGGATTTATCTGAACCACAAACCCACTCGTAATAGTGATCTACTCCGCGCACATTTACTGTCGGCATACTAAATTGCGATTAAATTTGCTTGCTATTCTTAAGTCTATTCCCTAGCGAAATCAGATCTTCAGTTACTTCAATTATTTTAAGATCAGCTCTCTTTGATCTAGCTGTCTCCATTACTGATAACAAAGCTCAGATCGTCTATTATAAAGGTCGTAAATTACTTGGTTGGGGTTGGTGATGGATTACAAAAGTAAAATTATGACAGAAGTAGAATCGTTACCTGAATCCTTGTTGCCTAAATTGTTAAGCTACGTGCAGACACTAAAACCACAAGCAACATCTGCCAAACCCAAGCTAACGATCAAACCTAAATCTTCGATTGCGGCTAACAGTAACACTATCATTATCTATACCGATGGTGCCTGTACAGGAAATCCTGGTAAGGGTGGCTATGGTGCAGTAATTATTGATGGTGATCGCCGAGAAGAACTGGCTGCTGGTTATCAATTGACTACCAATAATCGCATGGAAATGATGGGAGCGATCGCTGCATTGGAGTCTCTCAAGTCTAATTCTAAGGTCAAGCTGCACAGTGACTCTAAATATATTGTTGATGCTGTGATCAAAGGCTGGGCAAAAAAGTGGCAGGCTAACGGCTGGCGACGAAATAAAAAGGAAATGGCAAAAAATCCCGATTTGTGGCAAGAATTACTCGATCTTTGCAAAATTCATGATGTAGAGTTTGTTTGGGTAAAGGGTCATGCAGGTATTCCCGAAAACGAGCGATGCGATCAGTTAGCTGTTGCCGCAGCCCATGGAGATGATTTAGCGATCGATCATGGGTATCTAAGTTAATAGCGCAATCTATTTGAGCAGACGAATTTTGCTAGTAATCTTAATCAAAGATTCTGAGAATAAACTCAATAAATTCCAAAGTCTCGCTAGCTACATGATGATATTTACGAGGTATCAAGCAGTACATAGCTATTAGTGGACTAATGATTCCCATTACAAAATAGATTAAGATGCTTGAATTATCAATCAGTTCTAAAAAGCTTGTGGGATTTTCCGCCAATTCTGAGTAAGCTACAGTAGTGAAAAATACTGCTACGCCACCTACAACCAACCTGAAAACAAGATTCATCTCAAAGCCTTTATTTAATTTGAAGAGATAAAATCATAACTTTGATTCTTGTATGGCTTGTGTGATTTAGAATCTCAAAACAGTCAAAAGCAAAATTTATAGGTATCTTTGGCTAAAGATTAGATAAGAAGTTGATCAATCGCTCACATCTTCAATTTAGGTGGGCAAAACCAAGTTAACCATTATTAGAGACTTTAAGAAAATATAATTGCCCACCAAGAAAACTAGCCTTCAAAGATTGTTTAAAAGTTTGGATTAAATCAGTCTTCAGTTTAAATTTAAGATTTAATTAAAGCCACATCAATCCGAGATTTTTCTGGCTGCGTGATCTCCGCCTTAATATCAGGACCAAAAAACTTCTCAATCTTCTCGTGCCTTTCTTGCCAATCTTCTAATGAAAAGAAAGGTGAATAGTATTCCATCATTAAAGTATATGCCCCGTCTCTCGATTGCTCTTGAATGCCTGATAAAATTGGTCTTTCTTCATCTGTAGGGCTGAGACCAAATTTTTCTAAACAATCATCTAAATGAGCCTCTTGCCCGTAACGATAGCGAGTTACATCTTTACGTAGTTGTTCCTGAGTAGGGGTAGCCTGCGATCGCAATTCTTTGACTTCAGGAGTAGTTTCAATTGTGTAGGGAACTGGTTTTAATTCTGATGCTTTAAGGGCTAATCCACCTAATAACAAGGGAATGCCATAAAAGAATCCTGCTAAGTTAAGAGTATTCATGCCCACCGCATAGGCATAAAAGCCAACGACAGTTAAAATTCCGCCTACGGTTAAGCCGACAGCAGCCAATGGTATTTTCCGCAACATATTTAAAATATTGTTTATATTTATCAATATTGTTTATTCTAGAGCTATTGGTTACTTGATTAAAGAAATTATGGATAAATCAGAAATTAAATCTAAAATTACCCAAATGAATTCTAAAAGAGATTCCTTAGTTGAACTACTAGAACGACCAAACCTGGGAACGTTGAGAATTGATGTCGATCAAGCATTGGAAGAACTAGATGAATTAGTTGAAGAGTTCAACGAAACTTTTCCCGAAGAGAAAGTTTGAACCTCTTCGGCGATCGCTTTATATTAATTATGATTATTGCTGGTCATTAGTATTTTAAGATCTCCATTCTAGTTATCGAGATAAAGGAGTTCAGATAATCAGACTTGTCAGAGCTAGTGACCAATAGCAATTTGAGTTAAATTAAAATACATGAGAATTACTTAAGCAACAATAATAAATCTAATAGACATTATTACCGAAAAGCCACTCAAATTTAGTGCAGCAAATTTATGACTCAATTTCTAAAAAATAAATAAAGCTTGAGATTTGCCAGCGAAAATACAGCAAAACTTTGCTAACTTCAGACTTAAGACACGAATAACTTTTGACGCAGTGAAATACTTTTTTCTGAGTGATGGCTGGACTTACGGTAGAGTTTGGGAATTTGGGGGCTTATGGGATCAAATTACCTGGGGTCGCAAACCTGAAATTGAACGACTGGACTGTGGGGTACTGCAACAACAAGAAATTCTTTGGCTCTACGCAGTGGAGGATGCCGTATTGATGGTGGAAGTAGAGCCAAAGCAAGAGCCAGAAAAAACTTCCAATATCGGACAAGTGGTGCTTAAAAGGTTAATCAGCGCTGAACAAGTGATCGAAGTGTTAAACCAATCAGAATTAGTTTTTAATGCTGCCTCTCAAAAAAACTAACAACCAATTTGGGATGAAATAGACTTTTCATTCTGTTTACAAAAGTTAACTTTTGTCGATAAGAGTCGATAAATCTTGCAATAGGTTCTAACAATAGTTACACTTCTTTAAATAATAGTAATTTCAAGGCACCCTTGAATACTCCAAAAATTTTGTTGGCTTTTGTCAAACATTTGTAGGAGTAGTTCAGGATTGTGGCATAAATACGAATTACAAAATAACAGTCAACACCGACATAGGGCTATGCCCACATGTGTCGCGCTTGCCGAGAAAACCGAGTCTTTGACTTGCTTTACAATCGGCGCGCTTCCTCGGTTAACTTTAGCATTACTATTTTATTGGTGATGTTAACCAGCGTTATCTGGTCACAGGTTACTTCGCCATACAAAGGACTTGTCCGCATGTACGACGAAGCCTTCTTACGAAGTTTGCTTAACGGAGGTTCTCTCCGCAATATGCGGAGCCGTATCCTTTAGGTCATAACTTCAAACTGCTGTGACCGTTGGTCATACTAGACAAATTTATTTAAACAATAGGAGGAGCGTAGTCTATGGGACTACCTTGGTATCGAGTTCATACAGTCGTCCTGAACGATCCAGGAAGACTTATTTCAGTTCACCTAATGCACACTGCTTTGGTAGCAGGTTGGGCAGGTTCTATGGCTCTTTTCGAGCTAGCTACATTCGATCCTAGTGATGCCATTCTTAACCCGATGTGGCGTCAAGGTATGTTTGTTTTACCTTTCATGGCACGTTTAGGTGTTGATACATCTTGGGGTGGCTGGAGTGTTACAGGTGAAACTGGCGCGAGTGCTGGTTTTTGGTCTTTTGAAGGTGTGGCGATCGCTCACATCGTCCTATCTGGCTTACTGTTCTTAGCAGCAGTATGGCACTGGGTATATTGGGATTTAGAATTATTTATTGATCCTCGTACTGGTCAGCCAGCTTTAGATTTACCAAAAATGTTTGGTATTCATTTATTTTTGTCTGGTCTACTTTGTTTTGGGTTTGGGGCTTTCCACCTCACAGGATTGTGGGGTCCAGGAATGTGGGTCTCAGACGCCTTTGGGGTGACAGGTCACGTCCAAGGGGTAGCGCCAGAATGGGGACCAGCAGGATTTAATCCCTTTAATCCTGGTGGAGTCGTTGCTCACCACATTGCAGCAGGTGTAGTTGGTATTATTGCTGGTTTGTTCCACCTTAGTGTTAGACCTCCAGAGAGACTTTATAAAGCTCTCAGAATGGGTAATATTGAAACTGTATTATCTAGCAGTATTGCAGCGGTATTTTTCGCAGCTTTCGTGGTTACGGGAACTATGTGGTATGGAAACGCCACCACTCCCATCGAGTTATTTGGTCCTACACGTTACCAATGGGATCAAGAATATTTTCACCAAGAAATTCAGCGTCGAGTTGAAACAGCTATGGACGATGGCTTAACTCGTTCAGAAGCTTGGTCAACGATTCCTGAAAAATTGGCTTTTTATGATTATGTCGGTAACAGTCCTGCTAAAGGCGGTTTATTCCGTACTGGTTCGATGGATAGTGGCGATGGTATTGCACAAGAATGGCTGGGACATGCCGTATTCACCGATGCAGAAGGTCGTGAATTAAACGTTCGTCGCATGCCTAACTTCTTTGAAACCTTCCCTGTTATTTTGACTGATGCTGATGGTGTTGTCAGAGCGGATATTCCTTTCCGTCGTGCAGAATCTAAACTTAGTGTTGAACAAAGTGGGGTTACCGTTTCCTTCTATGGAGGAGCTTTAGACGGTCAGACTTTTGACAATCCATCTACAGTTAAGAAATATGCCCGCAAGGCTCAGTTAGGTGAATCATTTGATTTCGATACTGAAACCCTAGGCTCTGATGGGGTATTCCGCACTAGTCCTCGTGGCTGGTTTACCTTCGGTCATGCTGTGTTTGCGCTCTTCTTTTTCTTCGGTCATATTTGGCATGGTTCTCGTACTTTGTACCGAGATGTGTTTGCTGGTGTTGACCCTGACTTAGAAGAAGAACAAGTAGAATGGGGCTTTTACCAGAAAGTGGGTGATAAATCTACTCGTGCTGCGAAAGAAGCTTAGTAGCTAGCTGGTTGTTATTTCGTACCTATAGCTATTTTGGGGAGACTCGAAATCAAATTGTGTGATTGTCTCCCCCAATCTACTTCAGTTAGATTAAGCAATATCCTTTGCTTTAATTGGTTTGTTGGTAAAATATTAGTAAAGACACTTTAGGAATTTTTTAATTATGGAAGCTGTTGCATACATTTTGGTTTTAGCCATGGCAATCTCAGTTCTCTTTTTTGCGATCGCCTTTCGCGAGCCACCCCGCATCGAAAAATAAGTTCTCTCAATCAAGTTAAGTATTATTAAGAACTATTCATTTCTGAGTCTTTTTTGGTTATGGCCTGTTGCAAGACAGACTATGATGTAAAAAACGGCTCGGATTTGTTGTTTATATAGATAATTTATAGTAAACATCTCTTTAAAATCAATGCACTGTCCCAATTGCCAACATACAGAAAGTAGAGTACTAGAATCTCGTTCTACAGAAAGTGGGCAAAGCATTCGTCGTCGTCGGGAATGTTTGAATTGCAAACAACGTTTTACTACCTACGAGCGAATTGAACTAGTTCCCATTACCGTGACTAAAAGAGATGGCAGTCGCGAATCATTTGACCGAACCAAACTACTTCGAGGAATCTTAAGAGCTTGCGAAAAGACTAAAATTTCGTATCAAAAAGCTGAAGCAATTATCGACAACATCGAAGCTAAATTGCAGCAAAACTCAGGTCGGGAATTTAGCAGTAGTGAAATAGGAGAGTTAGTCTTACAAAATCTGCGGTACGAGAACGAGGTGGCTTACATCCGCTTTGCATCAGTGTATAGAAAGTTTCAAGGAATCAAGGATTTTGTAGAAACCCTAAATCATCTACAAAATGAGAATTCTCAGGATTCAGAGTTTGACTCTTGGCAAGGTGCCCAAACCACTAATTCAACTACTGCCATTGCCGACTGTATCTCTTAAATTGGTGTCAGAATCATAATTCTAAGCTACGTGGATATAATTAAGTTGGTCTTAAATTGGTCTGCTCCAAACTGAAAACGCAAATTTTCTAATTAAAAAAATCTAATTTATAAGAAGTATTT
>JBCDEP010000011.1:0-59550 GCA_039179675.1 Cyanobacteria bacterium P01_G01_bin.67 | reverse complement strand
ATTTTTTAATGAAAAAATAAATGAAGCAATAATTGTTACAAAAATTAAAACTATTTTAGAATTAGTAAAAATATTTAAAAATTTACTTAAACATCTTTCAAATTTGCGATCGCCTCTTTTTTGGTATTGTCAAAAGAGGCTGTGAAATTAAGTATAGGACATGTTGCAAAATAAAATTATGCCTCTTCATTCCATTCAATAACTGATATAACAATCATCAATTTTCTAAAGTTGCCGAACGATTTTAATTCTAAAGCCTTTTTTTGATAAAGAGCGATCGCTTTGATATGTTTTTTTGACAATACTCTCAAAAATTTTGCATGCTTTATCCTAAAAATGCCAATCTAATAGGAGTACAATGCCTCAATAACTAATACTGAACTCGATAGCTAAGCTAAAATAGGGTTTATAGTTATATCGTTGAATGAAAGCGCTTATACTCAAGCACCATCTTGGCAGAGGAATCTGATTATTATTTGTTTTGGTTGCCCTTCAATTTCTGTTTCCTAAATTTACGTCAAATCAGTGGCAGGCGACAGGCTAAGATCGTAAATATGAAACTATCAGGACTTGCGAATAAAAACTTATCCTTTTCTCAGAATTAAATTAGCTTCTCTTCAGCAAAATTTGGGAATATAGATTTTGTTATTTACGGCATCGACAAAGTTCGGTGATTTTCCGACTAATTAAGTAGATGCATAATTCCTCATGATCCTTCGTATTATAAACAACCATAATCTTATCTGGAATATTGAAATGTTGCAGGATCTCTAATAAAGTCGTTCAATTTTTGTGAAATATAGTTGAACCTTTAATAAAGATTAAACGTCTAAACAGACAGATTCAGACAGACAAGGCGATGACAGCCAACAGGGATGATTACAGCTGGAACTCTTTTCCATTAGAAGAATTTCACTCTATTTTCCCAGGCAGGGCAAAGCCTAAACTCTGAGCTAAATCAAAGCAGTCTCTTGAAATTTATTCAAGAAATTATATTAACCGCTTGATGTGGTTTCAATTAGCAAAATCGAGAAGTATTACTGACTTTTGAAGTTTATAAAGGAGTCATAACTGTACCAATGCCTAAAGCCAAAATCGAAAAAACAAGCCCTAAAGGAAACTATTCGGCAGACATGGTGAGAACCTATCTGCACGAAATTGGTCGGGTACCCCTGTTGACCCACGAGCAAGAAATTGTTTATGGGAAGCAAGTGCAGAAAATGATGACCCTGTTAACGGAAAAAGAAGAGTTAGAGCACGATAAGGGATGCGAACTCAGCCTGAAGGAGTGGGCAGCAACTGTCCAACTGAGTGAAATTGAACTTAACAGGGCGATCAAACAAGGTCAAAGAGCCAAGCAAAAAATGATCGAAGCCAACCTGCGCTTAGTAGTGGCGATCGCTAAAAAGTATCAAAAGCGAAATATGGAATTCCTCGATCTAATTCAGGAAGGTAGTTTAGGTCTCGAAAGAGGGGTGGAAAAATTTGACCCCACCCGTGGATATAAATTCTCGACTTATGCCTACTGGTGGATTCGTCAAGCCATCACCAGAGCGATCGCTCAACAGGCTCGTACCATTCGCTTACCGATTCACATTACGGAAAAACTCAATAAAATTAAGAAAACTCAGCGAGAGTTAGCTCAAAAATTGGGGCGTAGTGCAGAAATAACCGAAATTGCTCAAGCATTAGAGCTTAAACCCGAACAGATTCGGGAGTATTTGAGTATTGCCCGTCAACCAATTTCTCTCGATGTTCGCGTCGGCGATAATCAAGACACTGAACTATCAGAATTGCTCGAAGATGATGGAATTTCGCCAGACAGTTATGCCACTCAGCAATTATTGCGTAATGACTTGTATAGTTTGATGGCAGATTTGTCTCCTCAACAACAAGAAGTGATTACCTTACGCTTTGGTCTAAACGATGGCAAAGAACTATCTCTAGCTAAAATTGGTCAGCGGATGAGCATTAGTCGTGAGCGTGTTCGTCAACTAGAACATCAGGCTCTAGCCCAGTTGAGAAGACGGAGAAATTACGTTAGAGAGTACATGGCTAGCTAATCTTTATCAAGATATTTGCCTTAATTACTGGCGATCTCTGCGAGTTTGTTATAAATTCGATCTATCATTCTGTAGATCTGTATGTTTATAACAGAAAGCGAGGTCGCCATTATATTAAGATTACCAATTAAACAATTTGAACTAACCCCTGCTGGATACCCTGGTATTCTGGCGGGGGTTCGTGCCAGAATAACCAACGAGCGTGACCATTATGGTTTGGAAGGTGTCGCCTAGACCAAAAAATCAACGACTCGAAGGGTTCTATTTACTGAAGAGAACTAAATTCTCACCAGTGAATTCTTAATTAAGTGGTGTAGGAGTATACAATGACACTATTCAACGAAACTTTAAATGGCAAAGAAAGTAAAATTCCTGTCAATCGAAATGGTCAATCAAGCAGTTTAAATATTACTTCCAAAGCGGAAGCAATTCAGGGCTGGTTAATTGATAAATTTGCAGAAGTATTAGAAATTGAGCCAAATCAAATTGATGTTAGTCAAGATTTTGAAGAATATGGTTTAGAATCGGCTGAGGCAATTAACCTATCTGGAGATTTAGAAGATTATCTCGGATGCCGTTTACCCCCTACCTTACTGTGGGATTATCAGAATATTGAAGCTTTAGCTCAGTATTTGGCAAGTCCCAGCCTATCTGAGATCCAGAATAACCCAGGTAGTTTGGAACTTAATTCTGGCGCGCGCAGAGAAGACTTACTTTTAGACGCTCATCAAGATCACAATCAATTTGAAATACCTTTAGAAAACTATCAATTTGCCGAATTTCCTGAATATAAAAAATTATTAGCGCAACAAGATCAGGTCAAAAGCTTGGGCAACGGTAATCCGTTTTTTATACCCCAAGAAGGTGTAGTTAACGACCGCACCACGATCAATGGTCGTGAATTGATTAATTTTGCTACCTATAACTACATTGGGATGTGTGGCGACCCTCAAGTTACCCAGGCAGCTAAAGATGCCACTGATCTTTATGGCACATCTGCCTGTGCTAGCCGCTTGATCTCAGGAGAGAAACCTCTTCATAGAGAACTAGAACAAGAGCTAGCCGACTTCATTGGAGTTGAAGACAGTATTATTTTAGTTGGAGGTCATGCCACTAACGTTACTACTATCGGTCATTTATTTGGGAAAGACGACCTCGTTATTTATGATTCCCTAAGCCATAATAGTATTCTTCAGGGATGTTTTCTCTCAGGTGCCAGTCTGGTAGCTTTTCCCCACAATAATGTTGAAGCCCTAGATAAAATTTTGAGCGAGCGCCGCCGCCGTTATCAGCGAGTTTTGATAGTACTGGAAGGAGTTTATAGCACCGATGGTGATATTGCTAACTTACCTGCTGTAATCAAGCTAAAGCAAAAGTATAAAACTTTCTTGATGGTTGATGAAGCACATTCGATTGGGGCAATTGGCAAGACTGGTCGCGGCATTAGCGAATATTGTGGTATTGACCCCAAAGATGTTGATTTATGGATGGGTACCCTAAGCAAGTCTTTTGCCAGTTGTGGAGGCTATATAGCAGGCTCTGCTGCCTTGGTAGAATATCTCAAATACACTGCTCCTGGATTTGTATTCAGTGTTGGGATGTCTCCCCCCAATGCTGCCGCTACCTTAGCTGCTGTCAGAGTGCTCGAGCAAGAACCAGAGAGAGCCACTACTCTCCAGGCTAGAGCCAAGTTGTTTTTAGAGTTAGCTAAAGAGCAAAATTTAGACACAGGCATGAGTCAAGATTCTCCTGTGATTCCAATTATCGTCGGCGACTCTCTCAAATCAATTCAACTATCTCAGAATTTATTTAAACGAGGAATCAATGTTCCATTCATGATTTATCCCTCAGTTCCTCAAAATGGCGCTAGATTGAGATTTTTTATTACCTGTAATCATACTGAGGAGCAAATTCGTCTAACCATAAAAACTCTTACGGAGGAACTTAAAAAACTCTAGGGTGGTTTATATTCATTAATTTTTAATTCACAGGAGTTGCAAATATTGCTCCTGTGTTTTTATTGCGATTAAATATATAAAATAGCACTCTATAGATTCCTATATATAAAGTGAATTAGTTAATTAGCTCAATAAAATATTTACTTAAAATTCAAGTTATTTCTATTAATTAGATCGATAAATATTATTAATTTTAATCCAAACAAATTGGTGTTAATTGCAGTCAAAATAAATAGTTTATTGGCTCAATAAGCCATCTATAAAATAAAATTTTCAATGCGTATTTGCTCGGAGACAAAAAAAACTTTGATGAAGTTTTTCCGTAAAACAACTATGGTGTAGTTTTTTCTCACAACAGAAAATAAGACTTAGATTCACCTAAATAGATTGTTGATCTCCAAAAACTTTATTTTTATGGATACTCAAGCTCTTAGTTACCGTTGCATGGATTTTTTACAGAATTATCATCGTAATCCTTCTCTAAAATTACGCAATAAATTAGTTGAATTAAATGCAGGTTTAGTCAGGAAAGTCGCCCATCAAATCTGCCGTAAGTGTGCTGAACCTTATGAAGATTTGGAACAGATTGGTTACCTTGGTTTAATTAGGGCGATCGAGCGTTTCGACCCACAGCAAGGCTCTGCATTTAGTTCTTTTGCTATTCCTTATATTCGAGGTGAGATGCTGCATTACCTGAGAGATAAAGGCAGTATGATGCGTATTCCTCGAAGATGGCAAGAATTATATACCAAAGGCAAAAAACTGCGTAAAGATTTAATTGAAAAACTGGGACGTCTGCCAAAGGATACTGAACTGGCAGCTGGCTTAGGCATTCCTCTAAATGAGTGGAGTGAGTGTCAATTAGCTTTGCAAAATCGCCTACCTATTAGCTTAGATGCAGTAGTTAATAATTCAATGGATTCTTCGATTACTTTTGGCGATACAATTGCCGATCCTAACTATCAAAAGCTACGTAAATTAGAAGATGACAAACTTCAATTACAACGAGCGATGAGTCAGCTGGAAGATAAAACCAAAGCCGCAATTGAATGTGTTTTTCTGTGGGATTTACCCCGTAAAGAGGCTGCTAAACATATTGGCATTAGCCCGATGACTGTTACAAGACATTTGCATAAAGGCATTGAACAATTAGGCAATATGCTAGAACCTCAAGCAGCATAAATCAAACTAAAGAAAAGCTATATTTTAGTAGTCATTAACCTTGAGCAAATAGTCTAAAGATTCTAATTAACATAACATTATTGTCTTTTAATCCATAAATTATGCAAAAATTATAATTTTGTTTCTAGTAAAACCTCAACAGTCTATTGAGCAAGCACCTCAAGATATGGATGCTTGCTTTTTTAATATTTATCTAAATTCAATGCTTGAAGCAGCTATCTCTCTCCAATAATTACAGAGTATCTACTGGAACAAAAGAGATAAAGTTGATTTTAGTATTTTCGCCACCGATCGCTTCAACAGTTAACTTACCATCATCAACTTCGACGATCGCAGAACCCGTGCTAAATGCCTGGGCGCCTATGGGCAGAAAACCATTTTCCACAGAACCAATAGGTGTAAACTCAGAAATCAGATTTTCTCCCTCTACGTTAATTACATGGGTGCTGTCAAAGAAATCAGAATCTCCCACCCCCACAGTTACTTCATATTGACCATTAGCAATATCATATTCCCAAGCGGCAGGAGTCGTCTCTGATACGTCAGATTTAGGCAACCCAGTAGGATACTGCATATGCACCAAGGAATCTTTTACTGGTTCAGGAAAGAGTCCTCCTTGTCCATCATTAAACAGAGTATTGCGATCGCGTCCATTAGGAATCAAGTTTAGAGGTACCAGCTCATTACTTCCAGCGCTTTCCTGAGTTACCCAACCAAAACCCTTGTCCGCACTATAGGCTTGACCAAAATCTTGAATAAAACCTGTTGGAGTATCGAATGCAGGAACACCAAAGTTTACGTTAATACCATTAGCAACAGCCTGAACTGTTTCTACTACACCACCACCTTCAATCGGAATCCCGACATCCGTGGGCACTTCTATTGGTGTAATTTCTAAAGGTGTATCTTCTATTAGTTCGGCATCATCTGCTGGAGCAATTTCCACAAAGTTGAGCTTGGTATTCTCTCCCCCTATGGCATCAATTGTGAGCCTGCCGTCAGTAACTTCAACTACATTAGTAGTTGTCTCAAATAACTGCTCCTCCGTAGGGATAAAGCTAGAAATGACGTTGTTTCCTTCAATGTTGATCACATGATTACTATCAGTAAAATCAGGATCTCCAACTGCTACCGTTACCGTATATTGACCGTCTGCTAAAAGATATTCCCAAGCAGCAGGTGTGGAAACTGAACCAGGCTGAGTTAGTTCTTCAGGGAATTGCAGATGAATCAAAGAATCCAGAGTTCCTGGTTCAATGCTGTTGCGATCGCGTGTATTCCCCTGAATACCTAAAGGGATAGGATTATCACTACCTATGCTATCTTGTGTAACCCAGCCAAAACCTTGTTCTTCACTGAATTCAGTACCTATATCTTGAATATCTGCCTCAGAAGATACCGTAGGAGTTCCAAAGTTGATTGAAATTGGTTCATCTAGTGTATCGGATACATCACTGCTGCCAACATCCTCAGTATCTTCAGGAAATTCAGCATCTTCAGCAATGACTCCCTCATCTAAACCATCTTTAATTACACCAGGATCGTTACTTGCACTATCTTCAACACCAATATCATCACTCACACTCTCATCGGTATCATCAGCAATGCCATCATCAGCACCATCATCACTTACGCCATTCTCAGCAACGACTTCTTCATCTAAACCATCTTCAATTACACCAGGATCATCGGTTATGCCATCATCAGCATTATCTTCAGGACTAATGCCATCGTTACCAAAATCGGCGTCTGAATCATCCTCAGAAACATCAGAATCGTCACTCACATCATCTTCGGGGGCATCATTTACACCACTATCGGCAACATCTTCAACTCCACTATCACCAGTTATGGTGTCATCAATACTATCGTCGGGAACGAAGTTCTCTTCAACAGCGTCATTTGCTGTATTTTCTTCTGTGACGACATCATCACTTAAACTATCATCGACAGTATCTTCTGGGATATTGTTATCGTTACCTTTATCGTCGTCTGAAGCATCCTCAGGAACACCAGAATTGTCACTCGCATCAGCTTGAGAAGGATCACTTACGTCCTCATCCTCGCCATTCTCTGAAACAATTTCTAAAAAATTTAGTTTAGTATTTTCGCCGCCAATAGCATCTATAGTTAGCTTGCCATCAGTAACCTCTACAACGGTTGTCGCCTCAGTGAACAGCTGCTCTCCTGAGGGTGTAAAGTCAGAGATTATTGTTTGACCTTCGATATTAATTACATGATTACTGTCAGTAAATTCTGGATCACCAACACTTACCGTAACCGTATATTGACCATCTGCTAAAATATACTCCCAAGCGCTGGAAGTAGTTATCGAAGCTTCCGCTCTAGCTCCAGTCAAACCCTCAGGGTATTGAAGATGAATTAAAGTATCTAAACTTTGATTATTATTTAATTCTCGATCGCGGGTATTTGTGGTTAAGTCGATTGGAGTAGCAACAGTATTATTTAAACTGTCTTCTGTTACCCAGCCAAAACCTCGATCTTCACTAAACCCCTCTCCAAAATCTAAGATAAATCCATCACTTGGCAAAGCAGAATCTTCATTGCCAAAATTAACATTTAAGATCATCTATATTTCCTTGCTCTCTAGTTGTGGAACCAGTATTTTCACGTATAGAGTATACAGGATGGATAATCTACGCTCAAAAGCTTATTTTCTATCTAAAAAAGCTTAAAAATAAGTATGTATTCTGTATATAGTGCCTAACAAAATAAAGCGATCTAGGTAATTTTTATATTGAACTTGTTAATAATGATTTAATAAACGAGCATATTTTTAAAATTTGTAATTTTAGTGTTGGAGACGGTTTTGAATGCTTGAAGCCCCTTTTTCTAGCCTCTTCATCTTTATCATTTATTAGTTATAAAGATACTTTTCATTTTTATTTTTAAAGATTCTACTAACGAATGTTGAGCTTATTGAGTTACTGAAGCAGGATTTATCTACTGAGAACGAACTCGACATTTAGTTCATTAAAATAGGGTAAAAAACAAGATAAAATCTGTAAATATAAATACAAAAAAAACTTGCCTCGGAAAATTAAATTCATTAGAGGCAAGCTGCATCAATTAGAGTCATACTTTGACTATGAAAGCTTTCTAGCAAGCTATACAGAAGATTCTTGTTGTTGATAGAGGTAACAGTAACGACCTTTCAATGCCATTAGCTCCTCATGAGTACCTCGTTCTACAATAGAACCCGCATCCATCATAACTATAGTGTCAGCATTTTTAATGGTACCCAAGCGGTGGGTAATGAAAAATACAGTGCGTCCCTTAAGAGCTTCTTTAAGATTGCGGGATACTTCTTGCTCAGTCGAGAAATCTAAGGCACTGGTAGCCTCATCCAAAACCATCATTGCCGGAGCTTGTAAAATAGTTCTGGCGATCGCAATCCGTTGTCTTTGCCCTCCAGAAAGAGCGGAACCTCGTTCACCAACCCTAGTGTTATAGCCACTGGGGAGAGTCATGATGAAGTCATGAGCGGCAGCAATTTGAGCAGCGGCAATAATTTCTTCAGTAGTGGCATCGGGGTTAGTTAAAGCGATATTGTCTAGAATGGTGCCTTCAAATAACAGAGTGTCTTGAGGAACAACACCAATCTGACGACGGAGAGAATAGAGTTCGACACGGTTGATATCATAACCATCAACAAGAATTCTTCCTCCTTCAGGTTCGTAAAGTCGCGACAACAGCTTCGTCATCGTACTTTTGCCAGCACCACTCTCCCCCACAATAGCGACAAATGTACCAGGCTCAAACTCAGTGGTTACATTTTTGAGCTGTAAAGGTCCAGTATTTTTAAAGCGGAATGATAGATTATCATATTTAACTCGACCTTGGATAGCAGGCATTGGGATATTACTGCGGTCTTCTTCTCCCTCTTCTGGATGATCTACAATGTCAGCTAAACGCTCTAACGAGAGAGCAGTTTCTTGGAAGTTTTGCCATAGGGTAGCCAACCGCATCACGGGAGATGTTACATAACCCGCAATAATTCTAAAGGCGATTAATTGACCAAGGGTTAGTTTCCCTTCCAGAACTAAATATGCCCCCATCCCAATAAGAATTACCCGTGAAAGCTTATTCAGGAAATCACTGGCTGATTTAGCTAGGGTGGAGGTAATCACCGTTTTGAATCCAGTAGAAATATAGCGGGCATAACGCTCCTGCCATTTCCAGCGCGATCGCAATTCAATATTTTGCGCCTTGACGGTTTGGATTCCTGTTAAAACTTCAACCAGATATGATTGAGTTTCGGCATTGCGTTCAGCTTTAGTTCTTAGCTGTCTCCTAATTGTGGGGGAGAAAATCAACGTCAGACCGACAAATACGGGAATAATCGCCAGGGATACTGCGGTCAACAGAGGACTGTATGCTAGCATTACCATCACGTACAGCACTGAGAATACGCAGTCAAGCACCACCGTCAGGGCTGTACCCGTTAAAAATTGGCGAATTTTTTCGAGTTCATTAACGCGTGTCGAAATTTCCCCCACAGGTCGCCGTTCAAAATAACGAAGCGGTAGGCGCAAGAGGTGATCGATAATTTCTGAACCTAAACTTAAATCGATCCGATTGGTAGTATCGACAAAAAGGTAAGTACGGAGAGTTGTTAGCAACGCTTCAAAAACGTTAATTGTGACCAGAAATCCAACCAGCCACCAGAGAGTATCTGGGCTATTTTGGCTAATTACCTTATCAATAATGACCTGAATCATTAACGGGTTAGCCAGTTGAAAGAGCTGAACAAAGAAAGAAGCTACAAAAACTTCGATCAATACTCGCTTGTATTTCTTGAGGGCTGGATAAAACCAATTTAAGCCAAATCTTTCCTGGGGAGTATCCTTAGTTTTCTTTAGTAATAAGACTTCCCCCCCCTCACCCCAGCTTTCAATAAAGTCTTCTGGTTTATAGCGACGAACCCCTATTTCAGGAACGGCAATAACTAATTCTTTTTCGCTTAGTTCATAGATAATAGCTAAACTATCCTGCCAGGTTATCAGACACGGTCCTTCAAGGCGTGTAATTGCTTCTGCGGGAATATTGATCAGCTGCGGACTTAACCCCATCAATTCGGAAACGCCACCACAAAGAGGCAAAGACAAATTAGGGGTTCGCTCTAATTGCTCTTTTAAGACTCGCTTGATAACCTCTCGACGAAAAGGCATGCCAAAATGTTTGCTCAGCATTTGAAAACAGGCGATACCTACTTCCAAAGGAGTTTTTCCGCGGACAAAAGGGTATTCTTTTTTTTCCGTTTCGACGGTTTCCTCTTCGCCGTGGAAAGTATAACCCTCCCCTAAACCTTGGGAATCATCAAAATCAGTATCTTGGAAACCCACACTAGGTAGAAGATCCATTCCATCCTGCGCCGATTCACTGAAGCCATCAAATCCAGGTTCTTGTTCAATCTGATCGTCAAACCAATATGCTTTGGGAATTGAGAGTAAGCGAGCAGGTTGATTACCATTCACCGTAACAGTTTGACGATCTTTCGTTAATTTAAGGCGATCGCCAGCCGTAAACTCATCTATAGCACCGCCACTAACTAGCCAGACTAAATTAGGATCTCTTAAAGGTTTGGTGATTTCGTCAATTAGCTGATGTTCTCCAGGGGGGAGATAATATATTTCGGCAACTTCAACTACTTTGCTAGCTAATTCAGATAGTTCCCAATCCCCTTGTGCCTGTTGTTCTAGTTGAGTCCCCAATAAATCAAAGACCTCAACTTTGGCAGGTTTCAGCTTATATTCCTCTGCTAACTGAGGATACTGATTAATTAAGTTTAAAAAGTACTCATTATCTAAAGCCAGACAGACTACTTCCGTACTTGCCATTGCTGTCTCACAAGGCAAACCCCGAGCTAAATTGACCCAACCAATGATTTGTCCAGGCTTGAGCTTATCTAGGGTAGTGGGCATCTTGGTGCGCGGATCGTAACCTAATAGCCTTACTTCTCCTTCGGAAATAATTGCTACTTGTCCCTGCATTTTTTCCCGCATGATCATGACCTTACCCACTCCAAACCTTAGTGGCTTGAGGTTGGGGGCAATCTCAGCGATCGCTTCGGGGGGCAGTTGGTTGAATCGTGGCACCAAAGAGAGAAACTGCTCAACAATTTTGGTCGTATTGATATTACTCATAGGTCAAGTACGCTCTAAGAAGTTACTGGGCTAGATAAAAAAGATACTTTTTGCTGAATTGCTTCATTGAGCCAACGACCAAATAGTTCATCTAACATTCTTTGTCGCATCGGAGCATCCAGTTTTGCAGAAAGATAGTTTTCAAGCCTAACGATGACAATCCATTCGCCAACACGAGTTGGCGGAACCAACTGACCTGGTTGACAGGTAGCTAAAATCTGAGCAATTTTTGGGTGTGGTGCATTGATTTCCACTGGTCCAATCAGCCCCCCTGTTTGCGCTTCTGTTCCTTGAGAATATTCCATTGCTAAGGCACTAAAGGTATTTTCATCGTCTTTAATGCGGAAATATAGCTCTTGAGCCACCTCTGGTTTCTCGACTCGAATGAGGGAATATACTACCCGATCAAGCTGTGATTTACGCTTAATAAAGTGTGCATCCACCTGATCGCCCCATGCCTGTTGCTTATACTTATCTATTCTGAGTTTTTTAGTGATTAAGTTTTGCAGCTGTTCTCGGCTCATGCCCTGCTTATCCAACCAATTTTGTACCTGTTCATCGGAGGTGAGCTGGTTTTTTTGACAAAACTGATTATAGGTTGAGGTATTTTCTGACTCAGTACATTTAATGTCGGCGATCGCTTTATCAGTGAGAATTTCCTGAGCCAGTTTGGGCAATATCTGGTACTGAGTTAGCAAAGGAACTAAATCCTCAGCGGTGTAAACTTGGTTATCTACTTCTAAAACTACACTCATATTTTTTTGAGTTATTGATAAAGACCGTCTAATAAATACAGATGATTACAATTAATTTTATAGCTGTAACACTAAGATGCATTTCTACTTAGTAATTTATAGACTTTATACTTCTAGGAGATAGCTGGGTTGCAGCTTTCTCCACAATTTTGCTCTCTTAACTTAACCTACTTTTTTTAGAATGACACATGATTTCTGGTTTTTTATAAGCTTTCAGAATTAAACAATAATTCACCTAGAACAAAGCAATAAAATAATCATTAACTTTGTTTATTTACTAATAAGACCACGGCGTAAGCACATATTCCTTCTTCTCGACCAATGGGACCCAGCTTCTCATTAGTAGTAGCTTTAATACTAATTTGCTCGATTTCTAGTTCCATGATTTGCGCTAAAGTAGAGCGCATCGACTTTAAATGTGGCTTTAATTTTGGCTGTTCGGCAACCACGGTTGAGTCAATATTTCCAATCCTCCATCCTTGAGATTTAATCAGGGATAAAACTTGTTTTAGCAAGACCAAACTGTCGGCACCTTTCCATTGAGGATCGCTGGGTGGAAAATAATGTCCAATATCTCCCATGCCTAAAGCGCCTAATAAAGCATCCATAATGGCATGAGTAAGAACATCAGCATCACTATGTCCCAAAAGTCCCAAACTGTGGGGAATTATTACTCCCCCCAGAATTAGTGGTCGCCCTGCCACCAATTGGTGAATATCATAGCCATTGCCAATACGAATGTTCATTGTTTGAATAGATTATCTGCGATCAGTTTGTGTACTTAATTTTAGGTTGAGAGGGTAAAAACTATGCTGAATGATTTTCGTAATGTTATGGTCAGAGTAATATCCACCAGCATGTTAACTGTCTGTGTGGCGACTATATCTGCCGAGTCTGCTTCTAGCCAAGTATTCCCCCAGATTTGGGGAACGGTTGGCGCTGTCGATGATTTAGTAAGTTATGGTGCTGGAGTAAAATTTGTTGGGATCGGAATAGAAGTTGGCACAGGAGAAGAAGGTGCCACAGGAGCAGATTTTTTAAAATTTGTTGACTTGCCTGTAGTCTCACCCTACTTAGGTTTGGGCTATTATAGCGGTGATGAAGCGATCGCTTTTTCTGGAGGAGCCCATCTCAATCTGGGTCGTCGTCTAATTGTGGGAGCAGGCTACCATTCTGTTAGAGGTGTCAATGGAAAATTAGGTCTGAGGTTGGCATTCTGATCAGTGCTGAAGAAGCATTAAAAATCGCAATTGCATCATAGCCAACTCCTACATAGCTAAAATCAGATTTAAGCAATATGTTAGATCTTCTGAAATTCGGCGACAAAAAGAGAGAGCCGCAAACCCCCTCTACTTGCTCCGATTAACGCCCTCAAATCAACAATTATGATGTAGAAGCACTTGCCTGACGCTCAAACATTTTTCGCAGTACTGAAGCAGGGTCGATATACCCTCCATTGTGCTTCAGTACCCAATGAAGATGGGGTCCCGTAGTTCTTCCAGTCATGCCAATTCTGCCAATTCTGGCACCTGCGGGAATTTCTTGACCAAGAGCAATTTGGATACCACCATCTCGATCCAGCAAGAATTTGCCGTTACGAGAATCATCTACATATCCTTCCATATGACAATAGACGTGCTGCCATTCCCCCGACTGGATAGTCAAAGATGTGCCACAGGCAGTATTGTCGGATAATTCAACAACTTTGCCACCCCACCAATTGCGGATGAAGCTACCACGGGGAGCAGCTAAATCCAACCCATTATGAAACTGGCGTTTCCCCGTTATAGGAGAAATGCGGTAACCATAACCAGAAGTATATGATTGAAAATTCTCCACAGGAAAAGAGCCTCTTTCCCAGACTGCTGAAACATCCTGAGCAATTACGTTTTCTGTCGTCAAATCCGATGCTTGGAGGGGGAAACCACTCCAATAGTTAATTCCTAAAGAGAATAGTAAAGTCGCGGCAGCAGTTATCAGCAAGCGACTCAAGGGAACTCTAATGTAGATCATGTAATGAGGCTTAACTTAAATATCAATTTATGCTTACTTGGTCTTTTTTTTATTTGCCTGTCCTAGTGAATGAAATTTAAAGCAAGATGTTACTGATTATTCTTACCAAAAAGTAGATAACTTTTGAGTAATAGCCGAAACTAATCCGCTTCAAATCGTCGATCGCATCAGTGAGACAAGTTATCCTTTCCAAATATACTTTTAATTTTTCAGAGCAGCAATGTTTTACTAAGTATTTGTACCATAAGACAAAATAGCTTTCAACGGAAGACTGCTAATTCAAGTTTTGTTGAAAATATTTAAACTTTTTCAATCTAATTAAGATAGATTAAAAATAAGTAGCTAAAAATATTATGCGTATCAATATAATTCCCTTTGCTTTTGAACTCGATTCAGTTAGTTTGGCTGGAAGCTGTATCTGGTCTCTGGCACTCTACATTGGTTTAGACTCATCTAGAGCCTGGATTAGCACTCAACTAGAGCGATGGTTCAATTTTGCTGAGGGATGGTTATACACATCCGCTGAAGAATTTGAAGAGACACGACCTGCAAGAGAATCGCAAAACGCTTTTTATGCTTCTGTGTTTAGTATTGTGCCGTTTCTAATTGCGGGGGCAATAGTTAATTGGATTACCGATATTAGTTTTGGGGGTAGTAGTTGGTCGATCGCCCTTGGTCTGATGAGCTGTGCGATTGGGGGGCTGTTTGCTTTGGCGAATCAAGATTATGAAGATGCTGAAGATGAGGACTGAGATGCTAAATCTTCAATGATCGTCTCTGCTCAATCCTCAAATTGTAGATTGCTTAGTTTATTCGTAAAGCCAAGACTTTCTTACGGGTTCCCAATCAACTAATTCTGATTCATTAAACCACAGTTTCACTTCTGCTTGAGCGGTGTCTGGGGCATCGGAACCATGAATCAAATTGCGTCCAATGCTGACACCTAGATCGCCGCGAATTGAACCAGGGGCCGCAGCTACAGGATTTGTCGCCCCAATAATATTTCTAGCAGCAGCAATTACATCTTCACCTTCCCAAACCATCGCAATGACGGGAGCAGAAATAATGAAATCAACTAAGCCTTTAAAAAAGGGTCTTTCCTTATGTACTTCATAGTGTTTCTCGGCTAAGGCACGATCAACCTGCATCATCTTCATCCCGACTAAGGTAAAACCTTTAGATTCAAACCGATGGATAATATCTCCTGTTAAATGACGCTGTACGCCATCGGGCTTGATCATAATAAAAGTGCGTTCCATATATCTCCTCAATAATTGGTTACAAAATGTCACAAGTTTCAGAGTAACCTAGATTGTTCTCTTTTCAACTTTTGATTTACTTGGTATCCCCTTGAGTTAAGTATTTACTGATTAGATTCGTGGTAACGTTCTAAAGCTAAATTGACCAAGCGATCTACTAATTGAGAGAAGGCAACTCCACTATGCGCCCACAGTTGGGGATACATACTAGTAGCGGTAAATCCTGGTAAGGTATTGATTTCATTAATAAAGATCTCTCCTGTCTCTTCTAAGTAAAAGAAATCGACCCTAGCCAATCCAGCGGCATCAACAGCGCGAAAAGCCTCAATTGCCATAGATTGAATGCGATCGCTGACTGCGGTCGGCAAATCCGCAGGAATATGTAACTGAGCTGCGCCTTCGGTGTATTTAGTTTCATAGTCGTAAAAGTCGCTATCAAAAGTAATTTCTCCCACCACAGAAGCCTTTGGCTGATCGTTACCTAAGACGGCACACTCTACTTCCCTAGCGTTAACTCCTGCTTCAACTACAATTCGCCGATCATAACTAGCCGCATTATCTAAAGCATCTTCCAACTCTTGGCGCGATCGCACTTTAGCAATACCGACAGATGAACCGAGATTTGCTGGTTTAACAAAGCAAGGATAGTCTAATTTAGCCTCAATATCGTCGCAAAGTTTGGGAAATACGCAAGGGCTGGAATAAACTTGAGATCTATTGACTGCTACATAATTTACTTGGGATAAGCCAGCTTGAGTAAACGCCATCTTCATCGCGATCTTATCCATTCCCAAAGCAGAACCCAAAACTCCCGAACCCACAAAGGGAACTTTCATTAAGCTAAGTAAACCCTGAACAGTGCCATCTTCTCCATTAGGACCATGTAGAATCGGGAACCACACGTCAATGTCGGCATAACTATTTTGTCCTGCGGAGGATAGAGAAGAAAAGCCGGTCGTTGCTAAAGTGCTGGCAACTTCTTTATTGGCAGTGTTTTCCTCAGTTAATAATAAAGGCTGTCCTGAAGTTAATACCTGCTGCGCCAGATTACTAGGTTGCCAGGTTCCATTCTTGTCAATGTAAACGGGTAGAATATCGTATTTACTCTTGTTATCTCCTTGTGTAAGTGCGGTCGCGATCGCCTTAGCCGAAGCGATCGAAACCTCATGCTCTCCTGAACAACCACCAAATAATAAGCCTACTGTTTGTTTTGCCATTTGATATCCCCAAAATCTCATCAGTAATGCTACATCATCTCTCAGTTTTTGGGGGATTGTTCTTGAGTAACTATTAGTCATCGGTACACCGCCTTTCGTTGTCAAATAGCTATTTAAGAATAGATTTGAGCAATTCCTGTGATGTTATCAATACCATATCTCTGCTGGAGAGCAAGGGTATAAATTTGATGGGCGGCTGCTATTAAGGATAAATCTTGCTGATTTACTGGAGGGTACTGGTGTTTAAAGAGGTGATAAGTAGAATAGAGATGATGCTTAGTTTATAACGATGGAATGCCCTAATTGCCCAAGAGAAGAAACAGTCAAAAGCGGGAAAGCGAGACTTAAGGATAAAAGTCTGCGACAAAGATATGTCTGTCGAACCTGTGGAAAAAGATTTAATGAGCCCTAAAACAAACGGCAAGAAAAGTCCTCTTGGCATCCCTACCATCAAGCCAAATCAAGGCGCTCACGCATCACAAATCATTTGAAAATCGGTAAAGAAGCGATCAATCTTTCCCCTTTAAGATACCAGAGCAATTAATTCCATGCGAATACCACCAGGAATATAGAACATCATATGCTGTGTAGCACTACCCCCTAAAGGTTCGGGAGCGAATTCAATCTCAACTCCTGGAGTATTTAACAAAGCTTGATGAATTGATTTGAGCGTTTTCAAACTATCAACTTTTAAAGCAAAGTGATGCAAACCAATATTTGTTTTGCGATCAAATGGTTTAGCAGTGGCTGGATCGACTGCTTCCCAAAGAGTCAGCATAATTGTGCCATCAGAGATAAAAATAGCTGGATAATCAGGGACTTCATCAATCTGCTCGAAACCTAAAATGTCAACAAAGAAATTGCGGGTTGCCATTAAGTCAGGAACTGTAAGTCCAATATGATGTGAGCCTTGAGTAATTGCCATGATTTTTATTTTCTAGGAGCAGTGTTAAGTTTACGTTTGCAAATATATGAATCAAATCAAGTAGTAGGAATATTCCAATGCTTATTTATCCTGAAGAATACTCATCTTGAATTCTATTTTTTGTTTAATATCTTGCCACACATAAGGAATCTATGGGATTAGACAAAATCTAGTTTCATTTACATACCTGAATTCTATTTTTTCCATTTTTCTCTTGTTGTTTTAGCTTTTCCAACTCTTTATAATGTGTCTATCAGTAAATGATGCTTTCTTCCCTTCGTCTAATTTTGCTTATTTACTTAAAGGTCAATCATGATTGATTTGTTTACAAAAGTGAAATTTTCTTAATCATTACCAAGAACCAGTTCGTTCTAAGAAAGGTGAAAGTTCTGGGGTTGACCAGCGCCAAGTCAGACTTGCTTTTACCAAATATCCTCGCTCTAAATGGAAGCGAATTAACCGTTCTGCCCCTGTATAGATGCTAATTTCAGCTGAGTCCCAAATTATTTCTGCTTTACCAGTTAAATACAACATATCGCCCCGTGCAAAATCTATAAATAATAATCCTGTGCAGGGATTTACTTCTATGTTGCCAATAGTATTAAAATGGCAATTACCAGAAAAATCAGGAACAGTTAAGGTTTTCTCGTCATCAATTCTGACAAAGCCTGGTTTCCCTCCTCGATGAGAAACATCTACTCCTTTGGCAATCCCCGCCGACTCGTCTTGATATGCCGTAGTAATAAAAAAGGTATCTGCACCAGCAATTAGATTGCGTTCTAATTCTCCAAAAGAACTAATTTCTTCAGTTTGTTGAAATACACCACTTTTGATTTCTACATATTCAAACATCCGAGCTTGAATATATTGAGGACAATTACCAAAGCTTTGCTTTACACTAACCTCAAAACCATTAGATGCGATCGCCGAAACAATACCATTCATCCGATTGCGCCGACGATTTTGTAGTTCAATCCCTAATAAACCAATATCAATACCTGCTGCGAGATTATTTGCTAAAGGATCTCCCAATAGAGGTTCAGCTGCAACTTGTAAAATTTGGTCGCTGGGAGAAGAAAGAAAGCCTGGTTTGCTTATCAGAATCGAAGCCCAAGGATTACCCGATTCATCTACTGTCCCAACAATTATATAAGATAGCTGGGAAAAAAACTTTTGATGCTGTTCGGTTAAATATTCGTGTATCATACGCCTTCCCTGTCGATCCATGCGGTTTTGGATTCCCAATCGGGCTTGAATTGCTAGTTCTCCAGCATGAAAAGGCGATTCTGTATGTGACCAGCCTGGGCTTGCCATAATATTTTCTCCTTGTGGATTGCGACTACCATTAAATTTGCGAACAACACCAATTTATACAGAGCTTTGATCCTCTATAACTTTCTTACCAGTTAACCGAAATAAAAATTCTAAACTACTCCAAGCATTTATTATTAAAATCCCTAAAAGAGATATAAACTCGCCCACAATAGCAGTGGTATTAGGTATTTCCCCTAAGTATATCCATGCTATAAAAACAGCTACTATCGGTACAAAATACAAAAAACTAGATGCTGTACAAGCTTGAGTTTGCGAAAGACCTTTAGCCCAAGTTAGATTAGCGATCGCGGCAGGAAAAATTCCTAAATATACTATCGACCAAGTGGCATCAAATGATGCTTGCTGCATTTCCTGGATTAATTGTGGTAAAAAAATAAGCATCGATAGCATTCCGAGCCAAACTGTATAGCTCACTAGTTCTAAGGCACTATATTTAAGCAGCAAAGGTTTTTGTAAAATGAAATAAGCACTTTGAGCAAGAGCAGCTACCAGAACTAGTAAAGCTGCTGAAGTGAATTGTGGAATACTTGATCCTCCTAAAGTGATCATTGCTACTCCGATAAAACCGACCACAACTCCTATATAAGTATTGAGATAAATTTCTTCCTTGAGAAAAATAACCGCCAAGATCACAGTAAAAATTGGAACTGTAGCTGTTAAAAAGCTTGCTGTGCCAGCTTCTACAGTTAGTTCTCCACTACAAAGCGCAATATTGTAAATAGTAACCCCTGTTAGAGCCATGAAGGTAACTCTCAGCCCATCTTGGAAGTCTGGTAATCTCACCTGATTGAAGCAAGCAGTTCCACCCAATACTATTGAAGCTGCTAAAAACCGCAGAAGCCCCAGGGCACCAGGAGTATAAGCTTGTAGTCCAATACGAATAGCTGAATAGGCAGATGCCCACAATATAACCGTACTTCCAAGAAGCAATAATACTTGAAAATTGATTTTTGATTTCATTTAAAAGTAGGGGTTAAGAATGGTAAAAAGAAAAAATGTTATCACCTATGTAAGAGTAAAAGTTTCCACTCTTACATAGATGAGTCGGTGAGTGATTCAAAAGTTTATGGAGAAGTCAAGAGTCAAGAGTCAAGAGTCAATCCATTATGCACACTTGATTTTTCCAGATGAACTAACTCTCATTAGCACAGCTTCTCTACTTATGAATCATATTCTTTTCTGCTGCCTAGCCAACTGTAACGGCTACCTTGGGAACAGGTATATTGATCGCAGAGCGCGCAGGTAAACCTGAGAACACATCTCGAATTTGCTCAGCTACATCAATTGCAACTTTGATTTGCGCCTCTTCAGTTGATGCACCTAGATGAGGTGTTAAAACAACTTTTGATCCTAGTGTTCGCAAGAAAGATTCTTTTAGTGGTTCTACTTCATAAACATCCAAAGCCGCTCCGGCAATTTTATCCTGCTCCAATGCCCTCATTAAAGCTGCTTCGTCAATTATTCCACCACGGGAACAATTAATAATTCTGCTGGTTGGCTTCATCAGTGAGATCGCTTCTTCATCAATTAAATGAAAAGTTTTAGGAGTTTTTGGAACGTGCAGGCTGATGTAGTCAGCCTCCCTTAGTAAAGTGTTAAGATCCACTAAACGAATTCCTAGCTCTTCTACTTTTTTTGGTGAAACAAATGGATCATTAGCAAGTATCTTCATGCCCATTGCTTGGGCAATAGTAGCAACATGAAAGCCTATTTTACCTAAGCCAATAATTCCCAAAGCTTTTTGATTGACCTCGCTGCCCAAAAAGATTTTACGTTCCCATTTGCCATTTTTAACGGATTGAGTTGCATCAGGGATACAACGGGAAAGTGCCAACATCATGGCAATTGTATGCTCGGCGGCAGCGAGGGTGTTTCCATGAGGAGAATTTACCACTACTATTCCTTGATCAGTGCATTCATAGACATCCACATTATCGACTCCAACCCCTGCTCTGCCAACAATTTGGAGTCGTGATCCTGCCTTGATAACTTCTCTAGTAACCTTAGTACCAGAGCGAATCATCAGAGCATCATAATGAGGAATGATGCGAATTAATTCTTCCTGGGGTAAATTTGTCTGGACATCAACTTGAGCAATTTGAGACAAAATGTCAATTCCAGCCTGGTTGATTGAATCAGAAACAAGAACTCTTGGTCTTGGTGATGAATTGCTGGTCACGCATGGAGATTTTCTTTGGATTGAGTAAGTAATACTTTCTTGCATGGTTCTAGATTCCCTATTGTATATGAACTAGTAGCAATTTTGAGCAAGATGGTAGTCACGAATAATCATGGAAATTCCATAAATATCTTTCCACCTTTTTCAAGTTTTGAGTTCTGACAGTTTCCTTGAACTGTTATGATTTAAGCCTGTCTTCAAAGTTTGGTTAATATACAAATTTTCCAGTATGTAGTTAATGTATATTTCGTAAACTTTGAATATTTAAAAAGCTTAAATTTGATCAATCTTTGATTAAGCCATCTATAGAGCCTTGATAATCGCTCAGATTAACAGGCTTATCATGATATTCACAGCAAAAAATACACCGCTTTTGATTCTGATGGTTTAGTTTGGCACACATACTTCCAGCATAATTATTTAGTTTTTGGTAAGTCTCTACAGCCATTAACATACCTACCGTAGGAGCCAAAAAATATAGCCAAAAACCTGTCCAATTACAAGATAGTAATGTAGAAGCAAAACTACGTGCAGGATTCATGCTAGCACCTGATAAGGGAGCTTCAAAAATAATATACAGAGTGTTTAAAAAGCCAACAATCACACCTGTATATTTATTCAGTTTTTGATTGTTAATAGTATTTAGCACAATAAATAATGTGAAAAATGCTATGATCAATTCCCCCGTAAAGGCTGCTATTAATCCTGAAGAACCTGGTGCTGTTCTTACCCAGTTGATCGGAGGTTCAGTAAATACAGATCCTAAGATAATGGCAACAAGATAGATACCAGTTATGGCGCCCGCAAACTGAAATAGGATGTAGAAAAATGCATCCCAAAATTTAATTTTGCCTAAGCGATAAAAAGCCAGTGTAAAGGCAGGATTCATGTGAGCCCCAGACTGCTTCCCCCAAGAGGAATAAATGAGTCCCGTTATCACTAAGCCTAAAGCAACACCAAATAAAACGCGCCTGATCTCATTATCGAGAATGGCTTGATGAATAGGAGAATTAGGATGCTCAAAAACCGTGACTAAAAAACCAACAGACATGACAAGAAAACTAATTTCGCCAGCTTCCATTAAGTATTCAGGCAAATGTTCTCGCAAAGTCTTCAACATTTGTTGTGTAGTGATCATAAGAGAGATTCAAGCAAGCATTAGGTGTCATGATGGCTAATCACCTTTGACAAAATTTTCTTAGATGTGTGTCTCATCTAGTCAATAGAGCTTTTATTTGTCAGTTAAACCGCTGCAACCGCCAAGTCTTGAACAAGTTCTGCATGTATTTGTTCAGCAATGTGTTTAGTAGACTCAACATCTCCCAACGAATCAAAGGCTTTAATCGTATAAGCAGAGCCATGTAAGATTGGACCGACAGTCCTTAGCACAGAAGATGGATAGCCATTTTTATCCAGCAACTTGTAAGTATTTAGTTCAATTGATATACCACCTGCTGGATGTTTGACTGCTGAACCATCCTCAATCAACTGACCGTAAAGAGGATGATCATTCAAATCCATACTTTGATTGGTTGCATCCACAACATAGTCAACATATATTAACTCTCCATCATTCATCTCCATTTTAAGAGAGCAAGAATCTACATCAAATGCAATATTTTTGAAGCCTTTTAGAATTTCTAGCTTGTCTTGTTGATAAAACTTTAAGAGCCGTTCTGCTGAAGACAAAGGCATAGATGCATGAAAGTTTATGCCTACTTTATAGATCTTTTTCATGTATTCGATCTTGTCTTCATTCTGCATTCGTTGATAAATATAATCTCCAAATGCTAAAAAACCATCCACTTTTTCATAAAATGAAGCTAGTATAGACCGCCATAATACACCTTTATGGCTTGGACAGCTCTCTGTTTCGTAAATATGATATTTTAAACGCTCTACAGCATTCTCTGGAGTCAGAAAATCGCTGGCATCTGGATGATTATCCGCCACGTAAAAGTTTTTCCCAACATAGCATGACCAAGCATCATCTTTAAACTGCTGAGGGTTTTTTTGATATCCTCGAGAGGTGTTTAAGGCAACATTATATTCTTGCAGAAATAAGTCAGTAACTTGTTGTAGAGTTATGTAACCTTGCTCTTCGACAATATCATCTACAACCTGCTTTGTAAAAAATCGCCGATGGTATTCGCTAATTGGGCATTTAATAGCTCGCAGCCAACCTTGCCTACTTGTCATGATAACTTTTCGGACCCCGCTTTTCATGAGTGTAAAAGCCGCATCAATTCCTGATAAACCAGTACCAATAACGGCAACACGTTTACCAGTAAAAATATCTTTGTTTCTTAGGGGCTCTATTGGGTAAACGCGGAAAAATCTCCCTGTTTCTGAAAGTTCTTCGAAAAATCGCGAGCCCCAATGACCCGTTGTCAAAATGACATTCTCAAATTCAGTTGTTACTAATTGAGAATTTTCTAAAAAGGTAAGCTCTGCTATCTTCCTGGACACTCGGATTTTTTTTACACAAACTGCGTGTTTGACAAGATGTATATCTAAAAGTTTTGCCAAAGACTCTACCTTAGAAAATCCTTCCTTGAGATATTGACCATAAACAAAACGAGGGGTGTAACCCTTGGGATCTTTTAGAGAAAAAATATCTAAGCAATCATATTTCTCTACCAACCTTTCTGCATTCTTTTGTAAATACTGTAAGTAGTTTTCTGGACCTGCGTTGGGGTCTTCAGGTGCTATCCAACCCATATAATCATTTGGCTGATTTAAAAGACAAGTTACAGGAAGATTGGTTTTATAAGGTAAGCCCGTTCCGAATTCACCACTTCCTTCAAAAATGTGAATCTCTATCTTACATTTAATCTGGCTACCACGTAATCTTCCAATCAAAAATGATAAGAATGAACTTCCAGTTACTCCTGCTCCTACAATAGCTAATCTACGAGTTTTTCCTGATCTATTACACAGATTACTCATGCCTATTGTCCTCTTAAGTAGTTGATGAATATCTTGCTTTGATAATCTATTTAGTTTCTAACAATTTCATCTTTTTGTACTTTACCTCCAAACATGTTTAATGTTTAGAGAATATTAGGTAGTTTAAAAACAATTTATTCTTGGTATTTTAACTTACATATTCTTGGTATATTTCATGCTTTTGCAGACCAATAATAGGCGTAGTGCCTGGGAGTATATCAAGCTATAGTTGATACCCATAAGTGCTTTATCATCGCAATTAATTAGGTGGGTTCAATTAAACATAAAATAGCTTTGACAGGAGATAGAAAATAGGGAATAGAGAGAATAGAAAAGACTAACTACTTAGGTTTTATATTTAATTTTGCTTAGTTACTTATTTAATCAGATCCAAGAACCCAGATTAGTGCAAAAGCTAGAGAAGCTGGAAAAAGCATAGTCAGGTATAAAAAACTTAGATTCAATTCAAAATCAACTGAAAGCCTACTTCTCTATAGGTTTTTCACTCCATACCCTTAAGTAAAACAACTTTCAGGAGTTGGAGCAATACTTAGTAAGTAACAAAAAGGAAATATATAGCCTCACGAATGTAGCCGATGCTAGCAGGGTCTTAATCTGATTTTGGAGCTAAAGGGAGAAGATAAAAAGATAAGTAAAAGCAAAGAGATCGTTTAAATCACGTAATACTCTAAACCGGAATTTCTTGGAGAGTAAAGGATGATGATTATTGAACATTTTTTTATATAATTTTTTATGTGTTCTATAGTAATCTCAAAATAAATGATAAAAATCATCATATTTACTTGAGTCAGGCATAGTAAATAAATAGTGATCAATAAACAACTTAAATAATCGTTTTGTAATTAAAAAAAACATAGAAGTGATGGAATCTTTTCTAGAATTTTTTTTACTTGTGACCAAATATTTTCAATGAGATTCTCAGATGGTGCATCAAGAGCAAATTGATTTCCTTCTATGAGATTATAGATTTGTTGATTGACTGTTTGAACTTGTTCTAAATTTTGTTTTTGTTTTTTCCTCCCTTGTGCCAGCTAATTCCTGCATCGGGAAAACAATTGATAGTAACTCTGTAAGGAACTATAGATTACTTGATATTTTTACTGTAGATATTCGATTAATTCTGCCAAATTCCATTCTCCTTTTTGTTTTAACCATTGAATGACCTCTTTTCTTTCTTGAGATGAAAGATAACTTTCTCTTTCTGAATATCCTAGTTTTAATCCCTCAGCTACTGGTTCAATATATCTTGATTCCCATTTACTGATAAAACTTGATGTCACATTCAACATTTCTTGTATCTTGCGATGAGTGTACCGCCAGCGACACACTCATCGCTAAAGTTCGTTTTAACACTCTGGAGTCAGGATTACTATCTATAAATTCCTCGAAGATCATCTAAATCAACTCAGGAATAGTCTTTTTTCTCTTGAATTTATCTGATTTTTTCTCTCATCTCAAATAGGATTGCTATATGTAATTATCTTCGCCATTAAATTCTTTAAGTTCACAATCCCACTTGTTACAAATATCTGCAAATATTTCTTCTAGTCGCGGCTAACTTTTGTCATCAAACTCTTAGTAAGCTGAGTCAGAAGGGAGTGAACAAATATTTTAGGATTGGTTGGAATTGGGTCAAAGCTTCTCTTCTCAACGGTTGGAAGCTAATTCATGCCGTCACCTTTTCTGGTAATCACGATTTCACTTCCGCTATCGCATCACTTAAGCAACATGAACAACGACTTTATGAGTTAGAGTTCAAAATTCTGACTCATTCCTACAGTATTTCTTAAAAGTTTTGTCAGTAAACCAGAACCTAACCTCAGCTAAGCTTCGCTAATATTTAGGACATAGTTAATATCTATTGATTTACATCGAAAAGTGTTTCTGGGGATACTTTAAAGAGTTCTGCTAATGCCTCAATTTATCTAATATTTAACTTTCTTTTCCTACTCAAAATTTCTGATATAACGCCTTTTGAACTGGGAGCATCTCACTTTTACATTAAGCAGAAATGCCTAAGCTGATTTTGCTATTAAGGTAAGCTCTAAAGGATTAGCTTCGCTTTACACACCGCATTTTCAATATTTAAGATACATTGTTACAATTCCATTGCCCTAAAGAACTCCTAAAGGATATTTCATGCCCTTTAGAACGCTTAACGACTTAGCCTTCTTTGCTCTCTTAGGTTCTGGTAACTGATAATTGCTGACTAAATGATGTTATGTACTGTGGGAAATTTTGAACCCTGGTAAAGTCTCGATGTCTTTTTCTGCATTGATAAATGATTCATTAAAACTACTCCTAAGTTGAGCAAAACTATCAAAGTTATTTTTCTCGATTATTCATGACCATCTTTCCAAAGCTGTTTTACTATCTGGATATTTTAGCCAGATAGTCCTTAAGGTCTTTCGTATAATCATGAGCATTCACCAACTTTATCTCAGGTTGAGATAAAGAACTTGTTCAAATATGATTCAAGACCTTGAAATTACATCCAAATAAATAATTTCTTTTGATTGGGTTAGCAGTTCTCCTAAAATACAGAACAAGGTTCTATTTGCATAACCCAACAATAATTGAATCAAGACTTCAGAACTTTTTCCAAAGCATCGAGTAATAACAACACATTTTCAGGGCGACTATTATAACCCATCAAGCCAATCCGCCAGACTTTGCCACCCAGTTCACCTAAGCCTCCTGCAATTTCAATATTGTATTCCGTGAGCAGTTTTTTAGCGATCGCCTTGCCATCTAATCCATCGGGAATTCTGACGGTAGTTAAAGTTGGTAGACGCAATTCTTGGTCTACATGACAGGTTAACCCAAGTTCTGCTAAACCCGACCACAGCATTTCGGCATTACGTTGATGTCTTGCCCAGCGTTGTTCTAATCCTTCTTCAGCTACTATGCGTAAGGACTCTCTTAAGCCGTAGTTAGTGTTAATCGGTGCAGTGTGGTGATAAACTCGTTGTTCGCCCCAATATTTTGCCAGTAGGGACATATCAAGATACCAGTTAGGAACGGGTTTGGTACGGTTATTCATTTTGGCTACTGCACGGGGACTCATCGTAAAGGGAGATGCTCCAGGAGGACAGCCTAATCCTTTCTGACTACAGCTATATGCCAGATCGATTCCCCAGTCGTCAATATAGAGGGGAACACCACCCAGGCTGGTAACGGTGTCCACTAATAACAAACAATTATGCTCACGACATAGATCTGCCACACCTTCTAAAGGTTGACGGGCGCCAGTGGAAGTTTCAGCATGAACCAAAGCCAGAATCGCGGGTTTATGAGTTTCTAAGTTACTTTTAATTTCTTCAAGGGAAAATACTTGCCCCCAAGGTTTAGTCATGGTGCGAACATCTGCGCCATATCGCCCTGCCATATCTACTAAACGATTGCCAAAATAGCCTTTGACTCCCACTAAAACCACATCTCCTGGTTCAACAGCATTAGCCAAAGTCGCCTCCATCGCTGCTGTTCCTGTTCCAGCCACAGCAATAGTTAGCTCATTTTCCGTTTGCCAAGCATAGCGCAGCAGATCTCGAATTTCATCCATCAAAGCTAAGTAGGTGGGGTCTAAATGTCCTACAGGACTAACACTAGTCGCAGCCAGAACGCGGGGATTGACGTTAGCTGGTCCTGGTCCTAGCAAGATACGGGGCGGCATATCTAGCTGTTTGGTTTTGATGCGATAGCGATTGTTAATTCCTGTAGTTGCAACCATAGCTTTAACCTCTAGATTAATTAATAATTATCCTTGCCTAGTTTACCAACGGTTAAAGCTGATCGACGTCTGTTGCGTCTAACTTCTTAACTGATTGTGGCTGATCTTGCTTCGTTAAATTATTCGCTACCTGCGCCACATCAACCCCTGTAGTTTGCCGTAACTGTTCAAGAAATGCCGCGATCTGGATTGCTTGGTTTCCTCTTTGACCATCAACTACAGTCAGACTTTCCACCTCAACATTTGGTACTCCCGCCGCTAACATTTTGATTAGGGTTTCTAATTTTTGAAATAAGAAAATATCCTTGGCGTTTGCTCCTGCCGCTTTCCAAGATTCAGCCAGACGTTGAGTCCCTTCTGCTTGGGCTTTACCGTCTTCGATAATACTTGCAGCATCACCTTTCGCTTTAGCGATCGCCTGCTTACATTGAGCTTCTGCTGGTGCCACTATATCCGCCTGTAACTGCTGTTGTACTTGCTTAATCCTCTCCTGCTGCACTGCCACTTCCGCCTCAGCTTTTGCTACTTTTGCTACTACTTCGGCTTCCACTTCGGCAACTAAGGCTTCTCTTTTAGTCACGGCATCACGAATTCTTTTTTCCGCATCGGCTTTAGCAATTTCTAGATCTCGACTAATTTGTCTAAGAGAAGTCGCTTTTTTATTTTCCGAATCTCTGATCGTTGATTCAGCTTTAGCTGTGGCTTCTGCAATACGGGCATCTCTCAGTAACTCGGCTTGTTGTTTACGCCCAATGGAATCAAGATAATGTACCTCGTCCGAAATATTTTGAATTTGTAGATTATCTAACACCAACCCCAGCTTTTCCAGATCGTCTTCCGCCTCATCTAATAAACTTTTGGCAAAGGCAATTTTATCCTCATTTACCTGTTCTGGGGTTAAACTGGCTAGGACACCCCGTAGATTTCCTTCCAAGGTTTGTTTCGCCAACATCTCAATTTGTTTGCGGCTTTTACCGAGTAACCTTTCGATCGCATTATGAATCGTCGGTTCTTCCCCTGCAATCTTGATATTCGCCACACCTTCCACAGTCAAAGGAATCCCGCCTTTACTGTAAGCATTGGCTACCTTTAACTCAATGATCATATTCGTCAAATCCATGCGGAAGGCTTGTTCCAACATCGGAGTGCGAATACTGCTCCCTCCCTTAACTAAACGGTAGCCGATCTCTTGACCAGCTTGACCTCTGGTTTTAGTCCCTGCAAAGATCAAAATTTCACTGGGTTGACATATATAGTAGAGATTGCGAATAATAAACCAACCTGCCCCTGTACCTAAACCGAAAATTCCTAATAAAGTAGCAATTAGACTCATTTGATCACTGTTGACTGTTGACTGTTGACTGTTGACTGTTAAGCGTGCCAATGACATCAATACCTAGAGTGTCATTCACGCTATTGAGGAATTGAGCCACGATTTCGGGATAGACGTTAACTAAACTTGCGAGGGATTTACCATCACCGTTGTCAATTACGTTTACTTGCTCTAACTTCAATCTTTCAGGAATCGCTACTGCTTCTGTCAAGACAGTTTCTAGCTGCTGAATAACAAACAACTCCTTCGCCTCTGCACCCATTGACTGCCACACTTCCCCTAACATTTGGTTAACTAAAGCAGCGGCGGCAGCATTTTCTTTTAAAGCAGCCGCATCTCCTTTTGCCAGTAAACCCTGCGCCACTTGTTCCGCTTCTGCGGGGAGTACCCGGTCTGCCTCCAGACGCAATCTTTCTAACTGCGCTCTAATTGTCTGGAGCTTTTGCTGAGCCTTGGCTTCCGCCTCTAAAGCTGCGGCGGTGGTACGTTCTTCTTCTGAGCGCGCTGTTTGTTCTAACTCAGCGGTAATTTTCCTCAGCTCATTTTCCTGATCCTGAATGACAATTCGATCTTGGGTAATTGCGACAGCCGTTTCTTCTTCACACTTGGCTTCAATTTGCTCTGCTTCAGTCAGGGCATTAGATTCAGCAATCTCCGCATTTTTGATCACTAACGCAATTTGTCTTCGTCCCAAGGAGTTGAGATAATCAACATCATCAGAAATAGTTTGAATCTTGAGAATATCCAACTGTAAGCCAAGTTTAACCAAATCTCGCCTAACGTCTGAGGCAATACGTTGAGAAAACTGGAGACGATTTTCGTTTAAGGCTTCAGGAGTTAAGGTTGCTACTACACCCCGCAGATTTCCCTCCAAAGTTTCCCTGGCAACTCGGGTAATCTCTTTACGATCTTGATCGAGAAAACGCTCAATCGCATTGCCGACTACCTGCGGATCGCTGGAAATTTTGACATTGGCGATCGCCTGAATATCTAAAGGAGTGCCACCCTTGGCGTAAGCATTAGTTACCTTCACCGTCACGGGCATTGTTGTCACATCAATCCGTTTCACGGTTTCTAAGATCGGAATCCGAATACCTCTCCCCCCAGTAAGTACCCGATAGCCGACTTCTTGTCCACTTTTAGTTTTGCGCTTTCTACCTGATAACACCACTACTTCATTGGGTTTGCAGATACAGAGAAACGAGTTGAGAAACCAAACTAATAAGATAGTGCCAAATATGCCTAAAGACACTACCAAGGGAATTAATAATCCATTAAGATTACTATTCTGATTAAACTGGGGAGTCTGAACCTGTGCCACGATAGTTCTTGACACTTGAGTCTGGACATAATTGTTTTCTAGCATAATTATTCTTCTGTAATGTTAATGATCAAAGACGACTCCTTAAGCGTCGTACTGAGAATTGTTGCTCGTGACCCAAACTTTGTTATCCTGCATCTGAATAATTAAAACGTGATCGCCTACTTTAAACCCTGAGACATCATCGGTTACAGCAATTAAATCCACCATTGACCCTTTAACGTTCACTCGCACTTTTCCTTTACAATCTCGATCAAAAGGCAGTTCTACTATGCCGCAAAGTCCAACCAAGTCCTCAGGCTTCATGAGACTATCAATCACCTCGCGCCGTCGCCAAAAGTAAATAAACCAGACAATTAATGCTCCGAGAAAAATCCCCACGGCGATCGATATTCCCGTAATAGTCAGAATTAAATAATTCATTGGCTTCCATAATTTTGCTCACATGCCGATATCAGTTTTATGCTAAGTATATTCATGATTACAAATGACGAATATATTTCATAAATATTTTTTAAGACATTAGTAATACAATGTGAAAGTAAAAAACCCTCTCTAACAATAGAGAAGGTTAGATTTTAAATTTTGTAAATTTACAATTTATTCATTTATATTCCTTGGCAAAATTCACTTCATCCCTAAGATTCTGTTCAGGAATAGTATTAACGATATCGTTATTCCATTTTCCATCGTTAAATATGATATGGACTTGATTATTCTTGTCCTTATAGTGCAAATAGCTCATGACATGCTTGCCACTTTTAGGATCTATAACGGAAGTTAAGTGCAGATGTGGAAGACCATCTTTCTGAGGATAGAAAAAACCAGGTGGAAACATGGGATCTTCTTTCCATCCTCTTTTAGTAAAATTTGTAGCGACAACCTCATTCATTATTTTCTCCTTATAGTTTAAGATTCTACTTTTAGAACGGTTATGGAGAATAATTTATGAATTTTTTGAGTTGAGGTGTATATTTTTCTTTAACATCCTTGGCATTTATTCAAACGTGCTAAAGCTTTTTCTTGCCAAGATTGAGCCAGGACAGGATCGAACTCAATTAATTCTGCTGTATTCTGATATGACATCTCAAACCATGCTCGGCAAGATTGATTCTGTTTTAATGCTTGATAGCTTTCTCCCAACCAAAAAGCCGTAGATACCGTCTGGAAATTTTTAGCTTTTGGTAACAACAATTGCCAGCTTTGAGTCAATGATTTAACTGCTGCTTTATATCTTCCTAACAAGAATAATACTTTGCCATGACATAACCATGTATCTGCTAATTGAGGCTGTATTTTTGTGCTGTAGAGAGAATAGTCAGCTGCGCTATTATTTTCTGAGAAATGTTCTGCTAAAACTCTTCCTGCTGTAGCCCAAAGACTCCAACTTTCGGGAAACACTGTTAACATTTCCGTGATCATGTCGCGAGCTTGCTCTAGTCTTCCTGCAACTGGTAAGATTTCGCATAATGTTCGATATATTTCGCGATCGCAATTTCCGCAGTATCTATTCAAAGACAATTGATAAGCTTTGATGATTGAATCTGCGGCTGTTTCGTATTTTCCAATGTCTGATAAACAGCGACTGTAGTAATACCAAGCATGGGGATTATGAGAATTTTCTGCCACAAATTGCTTTGAGATTTTGATACCTTTGTCTTGCTCGCCGCGCAAAATATAGAATCTAGCCAGTAAATTATTGACTTCAGGTATTCCTGAAGCTTTTTTTCGTAGAGAATTAATCAGTTTTTTGGTCTGTTTCCCTTCTTCCCCCAGTACCAGTTTTTTCCGACATCGATGAGTTATTAATCTTTTAAGAGTTTGGCTATCTTGAGGCACAATTTCCCCAATATGCTGCAAACATTTTTCTGCTTCAGGGAGATTACCTAACGCTAATAATAGATCGTAGCTATGAATCAAGCCCATAAAATTGTTTGGATCGAGATCTAATACTGTTTTAAAAGTCGCTAAAGCCACAATCAAATGTTCTGCTACCATCTGTAATTGTCCCAAAGCCATCCAGTGAACAATATTTTTTGGTTCTAAACTTGTAGCTGATTTAAAAGCTATGATTGCTGCGCGGATATTACCGTGACAAGATTCAATTAAACCAGTTAGATGCTGTTTAGTAGCTTCCCTTTTCGCTAGATTTAACGCTTCAGTATAAACCAAGACTGCCTCATTATTCCTATTACTTAATTGGAGAATTTTACCCAATTTAAGATAAGGTTTAATCACCTGAGGTTGTTCTTTAATAACTAGATAATATTCGGTGATCGCTTCTGACCATTGACCTGTTTCATATAGTAAATCAGCCATTTCTAGATGTTTTTTCCAGCCTGAACTATATTTTTGCAGATATTTATGCAGGGTTTTCAGCTTTTGCTCTTGTCTCGTTGGTTTTTGCTTAAGCACTAAGTAGGCATGCACATCCAATCCTGATGATGGTGAAAGTTGTACCATACTGGAGGCAAAGTTTCTAGACATGAGATTGTGATCCTATAGTTAATTTCTTCAATACTGGAGTTGGCACTGATAGATTCAAGAAAATTCTTCTGCTCTAATTCCTGAGATTGAGTTTCATCTAACTTGGGGGTATTTAATCCTGCAAAATATTTACATAGACGCTGCTTAATTATTTGTTTTGCTTGTTGCAGACGTTTAGCAACATTATCTAGAGAAATTGATAGTTGTCGAGCAATTTCTGCATGAGACATTGCGTGGAAATAATACAGTATCAAAGGAACTCTTAGTCTTGAAGATAAACTATCAATACAATGGCGAATATATATTCTTAGTTCTTGCTGAAGTAAAGATAACTCAGGAGAATCAGAACTATAAATTCCTATTTCATGGTTACTAAGGAATATCTCATCTATATTTTCCACACCTAAGGCGTGACGCTGGCGTTGACGATGAAGATCCATGCAAAGATTATGGGTAAATCGATTCAACCACCCCTTGAGATTAGTTATATTATGAGCATAATTTGGTAATTTATCCCATGCTTTAAGAGCAGCTAAACTCATTACTTCCTGAGCATCATCATGATTTCCTCCCATCCATACCAGACACCGATGATAAAGATAATTTTGATATGATTCCCATAATGACCAAAATGCACGGCGATCGCCTTGAGCTACCCTAGTTAATAGGATCTGCTCTTTTGTTTCTGGGATGATGATGTTAATTTTATAGTGATTATTAGTACTATAATGTTCAAAGGTTTTCATCTGTTTTCTGATGAATTACTAATTATTTAGTTTGGCTAAGTAGAACATGTAAAATCAGAAATTAGATCGGGGGAGAATAGTTGTTTTTAGCGAACATTTATAGCAAGACTTTTGCTTGTTTACTAAAGACAACCAAGTTAATATTTTTAGACAATCTAAGTATTTTTTCAGCTAATTTTTGATAGAACAATATTTCAAAAAAAACAAACTAGATGTTTTAAGTATCTGTTCTAACAACCTTACTTGTAAGTAATCAACTGATTTCGACTTTTATTTTTAATGAATATGAGAAATCACTAATTAATAGCTATTCTCAATCAACAAAGCTAAGATATTTCCCGAACTAAATTCCTTTTTCTGCTCTCCATCGACAATATTACTTCCATTAGATCACAAAGAAACTCATAAAACTCATAGAAAAACTCATAAAAAAGCTCATAGTAAATTTCTATTGATCTGAATAGTTAGAAATTAGGGCAATTACTTATTCAGATCAATACAAATACAAATACAGGTGTATTAATTTAGTTGCTGGATGCAAATAATTGTTGCTTATCCTACATAAGCAATTGAGATATAAATGATAATCTGAGTATGTAATGCTGTAGAAGGTTTTTAGATAAGGTTTATGGCTGTAGCAGCCTCAGATTTAGATTCTCTCATTGATATTTTAAATAGCAAGTTACTTGTTGCCCAAAAACGTCCTCTTAATCCCTCAGAAATTGTGATCTTACGGGGGATTTGGAAATATCAGACCTATCATAAGATTGCGATAGAGGCGGATTACAGTCCAGGCTACTTCACTAATGTAGTTGCTCCAGAACTCTTTAAAAGACTTTCCCAAATCACTGGACAGCGGATTACCAAGAAAAACTGTCGGATCTTGCTTGAAGCCTACGTTCAAGAGCAAAAAACTACCGAAAAAAAACTTTTTAGAGAACAGCCCACAAATTATCGGGTCAATATCAATGATCTTAGTAACCAAATCAGTAATTTACTACCTCAATATCCCAGTGGTTCAATTCCCCTCGATTCAGCTTATTACATCAAACGTTCTCCGCTTCAGGATCAAGCTTATGCAGAAATCAAAAAACCTGGCTCTTTAATTAGAATCAAAGCCCCACAAGAAATGGGAAAAACTTCGTTGTTGCTGAGAATTTTAGATTACGGCAGTCGCCAAGGATATCGCACTGTTAGTCTTAATCTTCAGCAAATTGATGAGGCAATTCTCAGCGATCTCAATCGATTTTTACGCTGGTTGTGTGCCAATGTCAGTCATCAACTAAAGCTTGAACCCAAGCTAGATGAATATTGGGATGAAGATATCGGTGCTAAAATTAGCTGTACTCTTTACTTCCAAGATTATCTATTAGAGCAAATTAAAGAGCCTTTCATCTTAGCCTTAGACGAAGTGAATCGTATTTTTGAACATCCACAAGTGGCAAAAGATGTCTTACCCCTATTTCGTTCCTGGTATGAAGAAGCCAAGAGATTTGCTAGTTGGCGCAAACTACGTCTTATTGTAGTTCACTCCACAGAAATTTACGTTCCTCTGCAACTAAAACAATCTCCATTTAATGTTGGATTACCAATTCAGCTAGATTGCTTCAGTTTAGCTGAAGTAAATAAACTAGCTCAATGTTATGGAATTAACTGGAAAGAAGGAACAGAAGCCAGGCAATTAATGAATCTTGTCGGAGGGCATCCAGCCCTAATGAGCATAGCACTTTATTACTTAAGTCGAAGAGAGGTAACTCTTATTGAACTATTAGAAACCCCCAACGATATTACGGGAATATATAATTATCATCTACAGCGTCATTGGGTTAACTTAGAAGAAAATCCTGAGCTACTTCTGGCTCTAAATTCTGTGATTAAATCAACTGAGCCAGTTCCCATAGAACCTATTGTTGCTCATAAGTTAAGCAGCATGGGGTTAATTAAACAAGTAGGAAATAAAGCAATTCCCACTTGTGAATTATATCGACAGTCTTTTCTGACAAAATAAGTAGCCAAAGTCGATTTAAATATTCTCCATATTGCTACAATTTTATGTAAGTGATCGCTCTGGGTTAAGTCACATCCTCGGTATAAGATACCTATTTCAAGCTCAAAACTGATTTGAAAAATTGCTTTGAGTTGAGCCTTATTAGTCTGACTATCTATTGGCATGACAATGATACTACTAAAAAGATCAATTTTTTAACCGCCAGAATTCGGGAGTCCCCGAGTTATAGGGACCTCCAGGATACTTAAACCCAGAGTTACTAATCCAAGAGAAACTAGCTTGGTAGGAGCTATTAGATTTAACTTGGGTGCAACTATGATTGAGGCAAATGCCAATATGCTGCTGCCAACCTCCTGCATCGATAATTACCAAATCTCCAGGTTTAGCTTCTAACTGAGAAACTAGAAGACCTCGACCATGAAGAAGTTCATCTCTGGCTTCCAGCACTAGAAGGGTATCATTTCCCAGGGTATTGAGTCCTGCATCCTTCAACACTTGGTTAACTGACCACATACAGGCTAATTTACCGTTTTGCGTAATGGCAGGAGAATAACCAGAGCCAGTGGGAAAGTTGCCCATGCGATTAACTGAGTTAATGAGCATCTGATTGGGAAAACCCAATAGTAGTTTATCTGACGACTGAGTAAGACTAATGAGCTCAGAGTTAGAAGGTGGTTCATTAGCCTCTGCTAACTTGGGATCAAAGTAGGAGGAAGCTAGAGACAACATTAAACTAACAAGCAAAAAAAGTGTCCGAAACGAGAAACGATTCATGATTTAGCTAGGGCTTGCTGAAAACTAAGATTTAGAGAGCAATGGTGAGTACATCCCAATAGTGCAGTGAGTAAAAATGCTCAATGAAAAAAGAGAGAGCAAAGAACTATACTGTGATAAGCGAGAGGATAGTCGAAATGAAAGCCGAGAAACTCGAACCAATTAAAGCTCATACAGATGCGATCGCCAAATTACTGTACGAGGAAACAGATTCAGAACAAGTCAACGTTACACTACACTGTCTTGAAACGTCGGTCACAGGCGGTAAATATGACTGCATGTACTAGTCCGCAGGTAAGGCACATAGTTAGCTCCATCTTCCTTTAGGACTGAGCGCTTTTGTGTGCCTCGCTGCATTACGCGGTCAAAACTTTAGAAGTGAGGAAAGAAGAAGACACAAAATATTTGTAGGGGGTTCAATTAAGCGTTTCCATTTGCAATTTATTTCTTAACTAGGGATGCATTTACTATGGTTGCTCTGATCAGCTCTAATGAGCAACAAGATTGTTTTCTGGTTGATAAATATGCTGCTTCTTTTAGATTAACTTAGGCTTGAATAACCGCTTGCTGATTGCTATTCGAGTTTTGAATTTTAGCTGTACCCAAACTTTCTCTAAGGGATTGAGCGATCGCTTGAGTTGCTTCAACCATATCTGTATCATCTCCCGTATCGGGGGTGGCTAACTCTAAGTTATTATTCTCGACTGCATGATGCCAGACATGATGGAATAGTTCATTGCTGATAGAAGCCACTCGATAAATTTCAATCCCTGGAATCCAGAGAGCAATGGCATAGTGGTGAATAAATTTTTCGATCTTGGTCAAAAACACTCCCGCAGGAATATCCCGACGACCCTTTTCTTTACTCCTTTCGGCGGCAAAAGTCGCTTGAGCTTCTGGATGTTTAGTATTCTCAATAATCCACGTCTGAACTTCTTGGGCAGCTTGATGTAAAGTATCTTCCATCTTGGTCATGTCTCCCTTACCTGGTTGCGCTATCTGAGCCTTTAGGGAAATAGGAAACACCCACTTACACAGAGTTCCAGGTCCATCTTGGGTATAGTTAACAAACTCTTTCTGTGCTAGTACGCTAGGAGAAATATTAAGGATACGACCCGCATTTCCTGCTAGTGAGACGAGTTTAACCGTAGAAGTTTTAATGGCAGAAACTCGATAAAAGTCATCATCACCAGCAAAACCAATATTATCGCCGACTTCATAAACATCATCTCTTAAGTTTAATGCCACAGTAGCAGCATTTTCGACGACTTGTCTCGAACCAAAGGAAAAGCCAAAAGCTAAAGCACCAGTTAAGGAAGCGAGCAAGCCGAGAGGAATTTCAGCGATCGCCAAACATGCCACCGCAATACCTGGCCAAGCAATAATACTAATGACATAAGCAATTGCTCTCCCATTGCTACCTAAGCGATGAATATAAGGTCTACCAAAAATATATAAGGTGGTAAGCAGTATTCCTGCACCGAGAGTCTTGAAGATTATTGGTAGTTTGAGTTTGCTGAAAGTATTTACGATATTGAATTCAGAACTGGACTGATTGAGGATTTTGTCTTGAGATGATTTATCACCTTGCAACACTTTTAAGCCTTTTGCATCGACAGTGTAGAGAGTTCCCCCACTAGTGGCAGAAAAACCAGAAGCTTCGTGATTCCAATAGGCAGGAAGTCGAATTAATTGACTAGGATCTGACTTTAACTGCCGAATGAATAATTTTTGATTTCCCTCACCACAGATATTGATCCAATATTGTTTGGTTTCATAAGAAGCTAGCAGATTACTAGTAGGTTCACAAAGCTGTGCTAGTTGTTTGGGTTTACTCTCGGTTTCACTCTTAGAGACGGATGGGGATGGATCACTAATGGATGAATCGGCATTATTTTCATTTCGGCAACTGACTAATGTCAGGGTTGCTAGCAATCCGATGGTCAAGATACAGGTTTTGGTAAAGTTTTTGCGCTCAATTCTGTTTCTTTTTAAGATGTCAATCTTCAACATATTTATGTCTCCAAATACTTAGGTAAATGATTTACTCTGACAGGGATTGTGAAGGTGAAAAATAGCCAAACACAGAGAAATTTAATGATTAATAAGCATAAATTGCTCAATTTAATATTGAACTGATTTTTTCTGTTAAATTACCTAGTAAACTGTTATTTTCCTCTTTTTGCTTTTCATGAGGATGTTCTAAATTCCTAATTTCTTGTTCTAGGGATGCTTTTAAAAGTTGCGAACTTTTAGTGCGAACAATGAAACCCAGGTGAGAATTTCGATGAGCAAAATTATCAATTTTTTGAATTAATTTTTCGTCTTTTTCATTGGGTTCTATCGTAATAATGATTGGTATTTGGGGACAAATCTCACTGATAATCTGAGCTGATTCAAGTCCGTTCATCTGGCACATACGCAGATCGAAAATTGCCAATAATGGTGGATTCTTCTGGCTGGTTTTTTTAACGTAATCTATAGCTTTCTTCCCATTTGCTACGAAAACGGGTTTTACTTTTCTTTGTTCTTCTTGCGCCCATCGTAGAACAGCAACTGATAAAGCATTCCTGACCTCGGGGTCTTCATCCGCAATCAAAACGTTTTTCTCAGTTGACTCCAGTAACAATTGGGAATCTGTATTTTGGGAGTTCGAGAAGTTATTTGTTTGAGCAGCTAATTTTTTCTTCTGAGAAAACTGAAACATCATAATTCGATCCTCATAATTAATCGTAATTTGTCTGAGATATGTTGGATTTGAAGCTCGTGAAACTCAACTCTGGGAAAGTTTACTTAGAATGGTGCCTCTGCTGATTTGGAGGGCAAATTGGCAACTGCTTGCTCTTCTCGGTCAAAGTACCACGCATTAAGGGCATAGGCATTCCAATCACTGTGGTGGGCATTGGAGGCGGCACATGCCACTGAGATCCAAGGATCGCAAATTACAGCTTCTGCTCCCCACTGAGTACAGTTTGAACCACCAAGAGGATAACCACTTACTGGACTAAGGTTTTGACCGCCAATGACTACAAAAGTGTGATTGATGGTTGATCCATTTGCTAGGTTAATGACAGGAATATGCATCAGGTGTAGAGGACTAGCTCCCAAAGTTTTGAGTTTCTTGAGCGCGATACGAGCCATCTCACCACAGTTACCTGCTCCTTCCCACTTCGCAGCAGCTGTCCTTGCCGAGGTTGAGTTTCCCATTTGTTTCGCGTCCAACCTTGCTAGCTGAAGGCTTCGTCCAGCATCAGGAGAAGTATGCTGACCAATAAAGGTAGGGTTAGCGACTCCTTTCGGCAACATTTTATGGGTATGGGCGATCGCAGTTTCAGCCCACAATAGATTCTGTGTTTTGCTCATTGTCTTGTACTCCGTTTAGTCTAATTTTTTTGGTTTCTACATCTTTAAGACGATCTCAACACTCGATTTCTGAAATTTTCGAGTTAGCATTGATTTTTTCCCAAACTAACATGTAGGTTTTATTTAGCTGGCGATCGCACGATTAAAAAAAGAAGCAACTAAAAAAGCCCTCCATACTATACTTAATGCTACGAACCGTATAATCAGAACCTAGTCTTTCTCACAGGTTAGGCAGTATAGGGCTGATTAGATAGCTAGGAAGCTGCGTAATTCTAGACTGTGTATTGTCAGAGAAATATTTTCAAAAGGTAAGAAAGATAAGACTAATAACCATGCTGGATAGACCATGTTTTAAACCCTGTTATTCCGTTGCAACCATCGAACCAGATCAAGTATTTCTCATATCTGAGAGAGAGAAAGTATGTCTGAGCGATCGCTTTTCTTATCTCGTTGCATCGTTAATTGACGGCAATCGCACTAGTGACGAAATTATTGAAGCAATCCAATGGAATCTACTACAACAGGAAGAATCTAGTCCAGATAATGCTGCTTTCTTTCAGTCAGTGCTTGATGTCAGTATCAAAGCCCAGGCTGCTTTGTTTCAAATGGAAAGGGCGGGTTATCTCGTAGAGCAAGATGATCTTTTAGCTTCAAACTTAGTTACTTTTTGCCACTATCTTCAGGTCAACCCTCAACAGGCTGTCGAACGGTTAAAGTCTACCAAAGTAGCCGTTAAATCATGTGGTTCTTTACCCGTAGCAGATTTCATGACTAATTTGCGATCGCTACAAATTCAAATAGCTAATGAGTCAGACTCAGATCCAGCTGATTTAACAGTGGTTTTAACCGATGATTATCTCGATCCATATTTAGCAGAATTAAATCAAAAATCATCCCAGTCCCAAGTTCCTTGGATGTTAGTAAAGCCTGTTGGCACAATGGTTTGGCTGGGTCCTCTATTCGAGCCAAGTCAGACCGCCTGTTGGCAGTGTTTAGCTAGTCGCTTACAAGAAAATAGACCAATTGAGAGTTTCGTGCAAAGAGTTAATAAGCAGTCGGTTGAACCTCTCTCTCCCCAAGGATTTCTCCCTTCTACCCAACAAACAGCCTTAAGTATGGCGGCGACGGAAGTTTTTAAATGGATTGTCCAAGGAGGAAATAATCATTTAACCAATATCTTAATTACTTACGATACTCTGACTCTCCAAAGCCAAGAACACCATGTAGTTAAGCGTCCTCAATGTCCTAGTTGCGGATCAATGCGCCAGGGATTAACCCAGAAACCTTTACCTGTGGTGCTTGGACATCGCCTGAAAACCTTTACCGCTGATGGTGGACACCGTTTTTGTTCTCCTCAAGAAACTCTGAGGAAATATCAACATCATCTTAGTCCCCTCACAGGAGTGGTTCGGGAATTAACGAAATTGCCAGTAAGTAGACTCAACCATACCTATATTGCCAAGCATCATTTTGTCACCATCTTTGATGATTTAGATAATCTGCGTAAGAATCTTAGCGGTAGAAGTGCGGGGAAAGGAAGAACTGATATTCAAGCAAGAGCAAGTGGTTTTTGTGAAGCTATTGAACGCTATTCTGGAGTATTTCAGGATAATGAAATCAGAATTGCCAGTAGTTATCAACAAATGGGAGAGCAAGCAATTCATCCCAATGCTTGTATGAATTTTAGTCAGCAGCAGTACGAAACTAGAACAGAATGGAATACTCAATGTCACAGTTGGTTTCAGAAAGTTCCTGAACCCTTTGATGAAACACGTTCAATTGACTGGACACCAGTTTGGTCGTTAACAGCCCAAGATTTTAAATATTTACCTACTGCATACTGTTATTATGGCTATCCGCAATCACAACAACTAGATTGTTGGGCTGATTCTAATGGTTGTGCAGCAGGGAACACGATTGAAGAAGCTATCCTGCAAGGGTTTATGGAATTAGTAGAGCGAGATAGCGTTGCCTTATGGTGGTACAACCGCCTGCAAAAACCTCAAGTAGATTTAGATAGTTTTGAGGCGCCTTATTATCAAAGTTTGCAACAGTATTATCAAGAATTGGGCAGAGAACTTTGGGTCTTAGATATTACCAGCGATTTAAATATTCCTACTTTTGCCGCCGTTTCCCGTAGCTGTAATCGCTCTACAGAAGATATTATCTTAGGCTATGGCACTCATTTTGACCCTAGTATTGCCCTCAGCCGAGCCTTAACCGAAGTAAATCAAATACTACCCAGCGTAATATCAGCTAAGGCTGATGGAAGTACTAATTATCCCCAATACGTCGATCCATTAGCGGTTAAGTGGTGGCAAACCGCAACTTTAGATAATCAACCCTATTTAATTGGCGATCGCCAAATTACACTGAAAATAGCTTCTGATTATCCCTATATTGTCAGTAACGATCTCTTAGATGATGTGCAACTATGTCAAAAAATTGTTGAGGAAAAAGATCTGGAAATGCTAGTTCTCGATCAAACTCGTCCTGATATTGGATTGAGAGTAGCTAAGGTAATAGTTCCTGGAATGCGCCACATGTGGCAACGTCTCGGCGCAGGAAGATTATATGATGTTCCTATAAAAATGGGCTGGTTGAAAGAGGCTTTAACCGAAGAACAATTAAATCCTTTTCCGATGTGGATGTAAAGGGAAACACAATTAGAGCTAATTTTTCTCTGTTTTTAGTAACATAGAGATCGCATTACGTAGAAAAATCAAAAATGCGATCGCCTTTTTTTAATTACCAAGATGCGATCGCTTTTAAAGCACGAAAATCATTTTGTATCCTAACTCGCGGTCGTTTCGGTCTCTCTATAAGAAAAAGTGTGATGTTGATGTTTTTTTTAATAGAAGGAGATCGTCAACTATTTATTTTCAAATCTTTACAGAGTAAAAGGTTTAGGCTATTTTTAACCCTTATATAAGTCAATATAATTCAAACTTCATTTACCTATCAAGGTGTACATACACAATAATTGCCTCAGGTTCATTAGATATGATGTTTTGGTCACTACTAATAATATTATTCACTCCAGGACTAATCATCTGACCAGAGAATGTCACAGCATATGACTTATTATCCTCAGCCCATGATGCTGATACTGTACCTTGAGGAAAAATATTGCGGTCATAAGTAGGGCTTACATCTACTGGCTTCGAGGAACCGAGAGGAATAATTGCCTCTCCTACCCTGATAATTGCGTTTCCCCTGCCATATTTTACACTGACGTCTAATACATCTCCTTTCTGTTCCACATCCCAAATAAATGTCAAATCTGGATCATGGAGTGAATTTCTGGTCGCGCTCAATCCCGTTGCTATTTTATGTCCCATAGTAAATTTTCCTTGTTTTATAAGTTTTGAAGGAAATTGGACAAAATTTATCTTTGCGATCAATGTCCTAATATGTTTAAAACGAACTTGAAATCCCAAATCTGAATTTTCCGAGTTAGAGTCATTTTTTTCTTTCAACTCATCACATCAAACACTTTGAATCAATAAAAGAGGTGCGATCGCTTTTGTCATGAATATAAAGAAACATTTCTGTATCATCAAAGATGAGTTAATCGCGGTAACCTAAATTGCATCAGACTAATTTGGGTTATGAGATGCTCAACGGATACAAAATCATTGATGCAGATTCCCATGTTATTGAGCCACTGGACATGTGGGTTAAATACCTAGAGCCTGAGTTTAGAGATTTTGCCCCCTCAAGGGATATGAAAATCAAAGGTGAGCCGATCACCGAAAAAATCTCTCAGCAAGTCCAGAAAGAGGGAAATAAGCAGATGATGCAAGCCCATCCTCATTCTTATTTAAATCTCTATAACGCTGAATCTCATGTCCAATCAATGCTACAAATGGGTATTGATATTGCTTTTGTTTATCCCACCTACGGACTATGGCTATTTGCCATTGATACTCTTCCTGCGGAAGTGATAGGTGCATTTACCCGTGCCTATAATACTTGGTTACATGAAGAATTTTGTAGCTACAACCCCGATAGGTTAAAAGGAGTGGGTGCGATTAATCTGCATGACCCAGAGAAGATGGTTGAAGAGGTATATCGCATTGCCAAATGGGGCTGGAAAGCGGTTGTCTTGCGCCCTAATCCTGTCAAAGGAAGGATTCTGAGCGATCCAAGCTATGAACTTTTTTGGACAGCCTGTGAGGCATTAAATATAGCAGTGGGGATTCATGAAGGCACCCATAGCCTCTCGCCTACAGCAGGTGCACAGAGGTTTAATACCCAATTTGCTCTCCATGCTTGCTCTCACCCAATGGAACAGATGATGGCACTGTTAGCGTTAATTGAAGGGGGAGTTTTAGAAAGTCACCCAAAACTTCGGGTGGGGTTTCTAGAGTCGGGTTGTGGTTGGCTACCCTATTGGCTGTGGCGACTGGATGAAGAGTATCAAAATTTACATTGGGAAGTGAAAGATCGTGTAAAAGTAATGCCATCAGAGTATTTTCGCCGTCAATGTTACATTTCGCTTGATCCCGCTGAACCTTATCTTTCTCAAGTTATTGAATACATTAGTCCTAACAATTTAATCTTTGGTTCAGACTACCCTCATATGGATCATCAGCCTGATGCAGTCAAAAACGTTGTTGAGCTAGAAAAAGAATTATCTCAAGAGATAGTGTGCAAGATTATTTCGGATAATCCTAGACATTTTTATAACCTAGCTTGATAACCTCTCAGCAAATATCTTCAGTAAACCCTTTAATTAATTAGGAAATAGATAATGGTGCTATTTACTCCAGAACATCTAGAATCGTTCAAGTCTCAAATTCCTGTGGGAAATGATACAGTCGCTGATACTAGTTCTGTCACAACAGTTTCTCCTAAAGCTCTTGATAATAATGCTCAAAACTTCGACGACTATTATTTTCAAGTACTTGTATTTGATGATCTTGAAAAGATTAATAATAAGCAACTTGATCAGAGTGCTAAATTGCTATACGGAACAAGGAAACAACTAACAAATTATCTGCGACTTTCTGAGTCTAATCAATCATTTCCATCCAGTGGGGTGGAAGTTGATCGAGATTTTATAGATCATATAGTTAAAGGCAAGGCACATCATAAACATTCAAATGTAAAAGGGAGTGTTCGTTTTTTACTACAGACTCGGAAGCTATCTCAGCTATTAGCATATACTTGGATTGACTGGGAGAATGAAAATAACGAAACAGAGATATCTTTGAAAGACAAAATAGAGATACCGATAATAAGAAAAATACTTAAGCGTTACAACAAAGAATTTGATACTTATCGAGTAAACGATAAAGGGGAAATAATATCACCAGACCCATATCCATACGAAGATATCAAAAAGCCAGAGAAAACAGCTGAAAAAGACTTTTTCTTGATTAAACCTGAATCAGTTTGTTATGAGTCAATCTCTTTAGCACTTTTATTGTGCGGACAAGTATATTATAAAAATCCAAATTACAATCCAAGTGACGAAAAGTCGGATAAATTTATTTTGCTTAGTGACTCTATCATAGGTCACTTTCAAATGGTTTATGAATTTCAGTTTACTATATCTTGGGACAGATTTATTGGAGAAGGAACAGAGCTTTTTCATTCAGGATTAGAGCATACTGTTTTATCTAAAATGACCATAGGATATCCTCCGAGACCCAGTGAATTTAATTTAAAACAGACACAAATTAGGGATTGGGCTTGCGCGAAAGACTATGAAGGTCAATTTCCTTTCTATCCTATGGAGAAAGGGGAAAATAATAAAAAATTTTACAGTAAAAAGGTACAAAGAGTTACACCTCCTAGTACTTATCTTCCTCTTAGTTCTGTTTAGTTAGTTTAAAAGAGAATTGTAAGAAAAATCCACGATTTTAACAGTCCTATTTTCTAAATGCTAGAGCATCAAAAAATTGTTTAAAGAATTCATACTTTAAACAATAAAGATATGTCAATTTTGCAAAAAAATTGACCTCCACCAGCAATTCTTCGGTTATATCTGGCATGTCAAATATTTAACCCATTTGTACTAAATATTTGACATCCTCTCTAAGAAATTTCATCATGAAAACAAAATATCAACTTATCAAGCAAATCTATGAGAGTGAAAATTCGTTAGTTTATCAAGCGATTCTCCAGCCAGATAATCAATCAATTATTGTTAAAATTCTTAAAGAAAACTATCCTACTCCTTCTGAACTTACTCGCTATAAGCAGGAATATAAAATTACTCGTTCTTTGGATGTAGATAGTATTATTAAAGCATATGAGTTAAAGCGATATGAAAATAGTTTAGTAATGCTTTTAGAAGACTTTGGAGGTCAATCTTTAAAATTGTTACTATCCCAAGGTCAATTTAACTTAAGAGACTTTCTTTTTATTGCCATTAAGACAACTGAGGGGTTAGCGGCAATTCACAAGGCTAATATTATCCACAAAGACATTAACCCTTCTAATATTGTCTATAACCAACAAACGAAACAACTAAAAATCATTGACTTTGGTATTTCTACCCGATTGTCACAAGAATTTTTGACTGTTCTTTCTCTTAATCAATTAGAAGGAACTTTAGCTTATATCGCCCCAGAACAAACAGGTAGAATGAATCGAGGATTAGATTATCGGAGTGATTTTTATTCCCTTGGGGTTACTTTGTATGAACTTTTAACTAATCAACTTCCCTTTAAAACCACTGATCCAATGGAATTAGTCCATTGTCATATCGCACAAAAACCATTACCAGTTCATGAACTAATTCCCGATATTCCTTTAGCTATGTCTGATATCATCAGAAAATTATTAGCTAAAACGCCAGAAGAAAGATATCAAAGTACTTGGGGAATTAAAGCTGATTTAGAAACCTGTCTTCATCAATTAAACACTTTAGGACAAATTTCTCAGTTTCGACTAGGAAGTGAAGATATCACTGAGAAGTTTAATATTCCCCAAAAACTTTATGGTCGAGAGGAAGAAGTTAATCAACTTTTAACCGAATTTGAGAAAGTTAGTCAAGGGATAACGGGAATAATTCTCGTTTCAGGTTATTCAGGTATTGGCAAATCTGCTTTAGTTAATGAAATTCACAAGCCGATTACAAGGCAACGGGGACATTTCATTAGTGGTAAATTCGATCAATTACAGAGAGATATTCCTTATTCGGCTATCTCTCAAGCTTTTCAAGACTTAATTCGTAATTTGTTAAGTGAACCAGAAATAACCCTACAAACTTGGAAAAAGAAGATTTTAGAAGCTTTAGGTAATAACGGTCAAATTATTATCGACGTCATTCCTGAAGTTCAGAAGATTATTGGCAAACAGGCACCCGTTGAACCGCTAGGTGGAACTGAAAGTCAAAATCGATTTAATTTATTATTCAAAAGATTTCTAGATATTTTTTGTCAAAAAGAACATCCTCTAGTGATTTTCATTGATGATTTACAATGGGCAGATTTACCATCTCTGAACTTAATTGAGCAATTAATATCAGATTCCGATCTCCAATATTTTCTTATGCTCGGAGCATATCGAGATAATGAAGTTAGTCCTACTCATCCTCTAGTACACACTTTAGAGAACATTAAACAAGCACAAGTTCCCGTTTTAGAGATTACCCTTTCCTCTTTAAAACTTAAGCACATTAATCAACTAATTGCTGATACACTCAATTGTTCAACGAAGGTTTCCCAGACTTTAGCTAAGTTAATCTCAAAAAAAACAGGAGGAAATCCTTTTTTTCTGACTCAGCTTCTCTATTCTATATACCAAGATAATTTATTAGTATTTAATTCATCTCAATCTCATCTTAATTCGAAAGATAATGAAAAAGGGAATTGGAAATGGAATATCAATCAAATTGAAAGTGTGTCTATTACTGAGAATGTAGTTGACTTAATGATTCGTAAAATTGAAAACTTAGATAAGAAAACTCAACAGATTCTTAAATTAGCAGCTTGTATTGGCAACCAATTTAATCTAGAAATTCTTTCGGTCATCCATAACAAATCTCAAAAAATAACTGCGCATGAACTACAGTCTGCTCTAGATGAAAACTTAGTAATTCCTTTAGACAATAAATACAAAGTTCCTCTTTTATGGAATTCAAAAGAATTATCAAATAATCAATCAGAAAATGTTTCTAAGTATTGGAAAGATATTCCCTACAAATTTTTACATGACCGAGTACAAGAAGCAGCTTATGCTTTAATTTCAGAAGAAGAACAAAAAAAGGTTCATCTACAAATTGGTCGCCTACTACTGCAAAATATTGCTGAGGATGAGTTGCCAAATAAGATTTTTGATATTGTCAATCATCTTAATGAAGGCTCTGTTTTAATTACTGAGCAGCTAAAAAAAATGAGTTAGCTCAATTAAATCTTCAAGCAGGGAGAAAAGCAAAAGCATCAACAGCTTATGAACCTGCTTTAAGGTATTTAGAGACTGGATTAAAATTGTTGCCACTCAATAGCTGGAAAAATCAATACACATTGACTTTAGAACTATACTTAGAAACCTTAGAAAATCTTTACTTAAATACTGATTTTGAACAGATTGAACTACTATGTTTAACTGTCTCAAAACGAGCTAAAAATATTTTTGATTTATTGAAAATGTATAGGCTTAAAATTTTATATTACTATACTACTTTTCAACCTCAAAAAGCTATTGATACTGTTGTTAGATTTTTACCAGAACTAGGAATCGATATTGATATTGATATTGAAACCTCACTTCCTTTAAATGAGAGCAAGCAAAAAATCTACAGACAACAGAAATCAATCAAATTATTTTTAGAGAATAAATCGATTGAAAATTTGTCAAATCTTCCTATCATGATTGACAAAAAAATATTAGCATCTATATCAATACTACAGCAAATACTATCATCTTCCAATACGACAAATTTTCCATTATTCATCGAATTAACCCTAACCTTAGTAAACCTCTGTATAGAATATGGAAATCCCCCACAAGCACCTCTTATTTACGCTCATTATGGAATGATTCTGTGTGGAATAATGCAAGAGTTTGATGATGGATACCATTTTGGGAAACTATCTCTTATCTTACTAGAGAAAAACAGTGATACTAAATTAGTCTCTGTTGTTTTTCTTTTATATTACGCATATATATACTGCTGGAAAAATAAGCTCAGTGACAAAGTATTACAAGAAAAATTACTTTATGCTTTACAACAGGGAATAAATACAGGACATAATGAATATGTTGGTTTTCTTGCTCAAGGTTATTGCTGTATTAGGTTTCTTGGAGGATATAATCTGGTACAGATAGAACAGGATTGTGAAAAATACATCCAATTCGCCAAAAAAATAAATCAAGAATACTCTATTAATTTTCTAGAAATATGTAGAAATACGGCTAGAAACTTAAGAGATACTAACCAGTCTAAAGAGTGTGTATTGATTGAAAATTCTCAGGGTAATGAAGATACCCACATCAAAGAATATATAAATCAACATCAGGATTGGTTACTGTTTCTTTATTTTTTTGGAAAAGCATTTGATTTTTATTTTTTCAAAGCTTTTAATGATTCTTTACAGAATAGTAATTGTGCTGTCAAATATGTTGTGATGACGACAGGAGCAGTTTCGTACAGTGCACAACACAATTTCTACTATTCACTTTCTTCTCTTGCTTGTTACAAGAATTGTGAAATAGAACAACAAAAAGAATTACTACTACAAGTAGAAACAAATCAGGAGAGTATGAAGATATGGGCAGAATCATGTCCCGAAAACTTCCAACATAAATATGATTTAGTAGAAGCAGAAAAAGCACGAGTTTTAGGTCAAGCTTGGCAAGCAGCAGAACTTTATGAAAAAGCGATTCAAGGTGCTAAAAAATATGAATTTATCCATGAAGAAGCCTTATCTTATGAACGAGCATCAGAGTTTTACTTAGCATTAGATAGGGTTGAAATTGGTCAGCTTTACTTGAGAAATGCCCACCATTGTTACAGTCGTTGGGGAGCGAAAGCCAAAGTAAAACAGTTAGAAGAAGAATATCCTGAGTATCTATTGGGAGTAACCAATCGCAGTAAATCTACAAAGCTGAGTACAACTATCTCTACCACTGGGGCTGATGGAGAAATTCTCGATTTAGCTACTATTCTTAAAGCATCCCAAGCAATTTCTGGTGAAATCAAGCTAGAAAAACTGCTACAAAATCTAATGAAAATTGCGATCGAAAATGTAGGAGCACAGACAGGGTTTTTACTTTTAAATCATGATGGTAATTGGGTGATCGAAGCAGAAAGTACTATTGATAGAGAACAAGTTAATGTTTTGCAATCAATTCCCATAGAATCTATAGACTCTGAAAGATCGACACCGATCTTACCGACTACGGTTATTAATTATGTAGCCCGTACTCAAGAATATCTTGTTCTAGATAATGCTGTTGACGAAGGACAATTTATTAACGATCCTTATATTATTGCCAACCAAAGTAAATCAATTCTTTGTACTCCATTACTGAATCAAGGTCAATTAAAGGGAATTGTTTATTTAGAAAATAATTTAACGACAGGTGCGTTTACCTCAGAAAGAGTTGAACTATTAAATATACTTTCTGCTCAAGCTGCTATTTCTATCGATAATTCAAGGCTGTATCAAACCTTAGAACAACGAGTAGAAGAACGTACTAAAGAACTATCTCAAACTTTGGATGTTCTTAAAGCTACCCAACAGGAATTAATCTTTGAAAACGATCTTCTCAGAAATACCGAACAAACCTCCTCATTTGACTATCAAGTAGGGGGTAGCTTGGGGATGGATTCTCCCACTTATGTGGTACGTTCTGCGGACAGAAATCTTTATCAAGCATTAAAGCAAGGAGAATTTTGCTATGTCTTGAATGCTCGACAGATGGGAAAATCTAGCCTGATGGTGCGAATGATACACCACCTTAATCATGAGGGATTTAGCTGCGGGGCGATCGATATGACTCGTATTGGTAGCGAAAACGTCACCCCAGAACAATGGTATAAGGGGTTTGCAGTAGAATTATGGCGAAGTTTTGGTTTGCTCAGAAAAGTTAATCTCAAAAATTGGTGGAATGAAAGAAAAGATATTTCTCCTGTTCAACGGTTAAGTCAGTTTATTGAAGAGGTTTTGTCAGCTACAGTTGATCGAGAAGATAATTCTATTCCCAAAAATCTCGTAATCTTTATCGATGAAATAGATAGTATTTTAGGCTTAGAATTTCCTGTAAATGACTTTTTTGCCCTAATTCGTTCTTGTTATAATCAACGCACTCTTAATCAGGAATATCAGCGTTTAACCTTTGCTCTTTTTGGCGTAGCAACTCCTTCAGATTTGATTAGCGATCGCCAAAGAACTCCCTTTAATATTGGACAAGCAATTCACTTAGAAGGTTTTAAAGAACATGAAGCACAACCTTTGCTCAATGGATTAACCGATAAAGTAATCAACCCCCAAGTATTGTTAAAAGAAATCTTAGCTTGGACTGGTGGACAACCTTTTTTGACCCAAAAACTCTGTCTGCTGATTCGCAACTCTTCAATTCCGATTCCCACTAATCAAGAGGCAGAATGGATTGAGGACTTAGTTAGAACAAAAGTAATTAACAATTGGGAATCTCAGGATGAGCCTGAACACCTAAAAACCATTCGCGATCGCCTCCTCAAAGGGGAACATGACTCAACTCAATTATTAGAACTTTATGAGCAAATCTGGGAGCAAGGTACAGTTTTGGCATTGAACAGTCCAGCAGAGAGTGAATTACTTCTGTCAGGACTAGTAGTTAAGCAACAGGGAACTTTGAAAATTCATAACCGCATTTATAAATCAATCTTTAACCAAAGCTGGATCAACCAGCAATACAACTAAGATAAAAAGTAATTTCAAATATATTTATATTTTATATTCTTATATGTATTAAGAGATTAACTAAGCTCTTTTACGCGCTCTTCGAGATTCAACCTTAGTACAGTCAACTTTAGCCACGGCCTTACGCAACGGCATAATGCGAATTCGACCATCAAAAGTATTTGCCTGATAAACTTTATGTTGATTAAGGTCTACGGCGGTCATCCAGCCACTATTATGATGATAAGCCCCAGTCTCAATGTCCAGCCAGCCCTTCCCCGCAGCAATTTGTCCAGGTTTAACTCCAGGTAAAGTAAAAGTAATTGTGTGACCCGTAATAATTAATTTGTTTTTAAAAAATGCCTTATCTGAGCCATGAAAGTCCTCTCTAATCCAGCAAAACTGATCAGCACACTGTTGCTCTAAGGGAATTTTGGGGTCAACTCCTGCATGCACCAACCAATAATCTCCCAAATCAAGATGTAATGGTAGACTTTTGATCCAATCAATATGCTCTTGAGGAATTTTACTATCATAGCTATCAACTGTGGCATGTCCTCCGCTATAAAGCCAGCTTTGATAGAGATCGATTGACACTTCGCCACTACCTACCACATCTAGCAACATTTCTTCATGGTTACCCCGCAGACAGTGAAACTGGTTCCGCATCACCAAATCAACTACCTGGGCACTTTTAGGACCACGATCAATTAGATCACCCAAAAAGTAGATTTTATCTTCACTAGTGGGAGAAACTGCATCTAGAAGAGCAATGAGAGTATCATAGTGTCCGTGGACGTCACCAATGACAATTCGGCGATTTTTAGTCATGCTGGCTGGTTTAACAATGTGCATTCTTATACAATTAACCAATTAATTTTTATTGCTGGATGATTTTACAGATAATAAAAGTAAATTGTTAACTTACTAGTAAGTATTCCCAATCAGTCACTAATTTTAAGTATTGCTAAAGATTGATTTTTGATTGCTTTAGCTTTATCAATAGTGACTATTCACAAAATTGATGCTCTCAAGTATAGGATGAGAATGAACAATCGAGTAGTCTCCCAAGAGACAGTTAGCACTATCAATATTCTGCAACAACCATCAAGTCAGACTTGGTTAACCACAGCGATCGCCAATTTAGATACGATTTTGCTCGATCATTCTCACTGCGAACGTAAAGCAGCAGGAGTGGCAATCAATCTGATGTTTCGCTATCCTGCTCATCAAAAACTGGTGCGTCAGTTGACGGCGATCGCTCAAGAAGAACTAGCACATTTTGAGCAGGTAAATCAGTGGCTAGAAAAACGTGGCATCCCTCTAGCACCATTAAATTCTCCACCCTATTTTGCTAAACTTAAGTCTCAAATTAGACATTCTGAACCAGATCGCTTAGTTGATTCACTTCTAATATCAGCAATTATCGAAGCTCGTTCTCACGAAAGATTAGGCTTGATTGGAGAATACTGTCCCGATCCAGAACTAGGAAGACTTTACCGTAGTTTGATGGCATCAGAAGCAAGACATTATGGTATTTACTGGGTATTAGCCGAACATTATAGCGATCGTTCAACTGTTAAACGTCGGCTGACAGAATTAGGAAAATACGAAAGTAGTATTTTATCCGTCCTGCATCATCAACCGAGACTACATAGTTAGTTAATCAGTGAGCAATTAGCACATACGTAGTTTTAAAGTAATACACAAAGGATATAGCTTCGCGTCCATGCTACGTCTAGTTTGGAGATTAAATTATAAAGTGAACCAAAGTTTTCGTGATTTTTTGATTCGAGATTGGCGAGAAGAGGATCGTGAAGCAGCAGCGGCGGTTATTAAGACGGTGCTGGAGGAGTATGGTTTACCTTGGCAGCCAGAAACAGCAGATCGAGACGTAGTTAAGGTTGAATCAGCTTATCTTGATGTTGGGGGAGAGTTTTGGGTTATTGAGCAGCAGGGAGCCATCATTGGGACAGCAGCATATCAGCCGATCTCTCGGGGACATAACGCAGTGGAAATACGTAAGATGTACTTACTTCCCCAGGTTAGAGGACAGGGATTAGGGAAATATTTACTGGCCCAATTAGAAAAAGCGATCGCTATTAAGGATTATCAAGAAATTTGGGTAGAAACCGCATCTATTTTAAAGGAGGCAGTAAAATTATACGAGTTCAACGGCTATCAACCCGCTGATGGAGTGGAGACAGAGAGATGCGATTTAGTCTATCTCAAACAACTGTAACACTTAGCAAATAAGAAGAATAGAGTGAATAATTGACTATGTTTTTATTAGCTGGGGATATTGGCGGCACCAAGACTATCTTACGCCTGGTAGAAGTTACCGAAGTTACTCTAACCGAAAAAACTTTTAAGACTGTAAAAGAAGCTCAGTATATTAGTGCTAGTTTTCCCGACCTAGTGCCGATGGTAGAGGAATTTTTGGCGCAGGATAAGTATATTAAGCCTCAGGTCGCCTGTTTCGCGATTGCTGGACCTGTAGTCAAGAATACCTGTACTCTGACTAATCTTAAGTGGGTGTTGGATACTCAAAGACTAGAATTAGAGCTAGATATACCCAAAATTAGCTTACTTAATGATTTTGCTGCCAATAGTTTTGGGATCTTAGGCTTAAAAGATTTTGAGGTTCATACTCTACAGACAGGAGAAGCGAGAGAAGATTCTCCAATCGCTGTAATTGGTGCTGGCACAGGATTAGGGGAGGCTTTTCTAGTTCCCCAAGGCAAGAAATATCAAATCTTTGCTAGTGAGGGTGGTCATGCAGATTTTGCTCCCCGCAACGATTTAGAGCATGAGCTAGCAAAATATCTGCGGCGACAATTGAAGGTTGATCATATTTCCGTTGAAAGAGTTGTTTCTGGACAAGGAATTGCCTCAATCTATCAGTTTTTAAGGGATAGCAACTTTGCCCCTGAATCTTCAGAAATAGGAGAGCGAATTAGATTTTGGGAACAGGAAAATAAAAAAACTGTCGATCCTGCTGCCATTATTTCCCAAGCAGCCTTTAAACAAAGCGATCGCCTCTGCGAAAAGACAATGGCAGTCTTTATTGAAGCTTATGGTGCCGAAACGGGAAATCTAGCACTGAAGCTACTCTCCTATGGCGGAATTTATATCGCTGGAGGAATTGCCGCCAAGATTCTACCTCTAATGCAGGATGGTACGTTTCTCAATACTTTTAAAAATAAGGGTAGAGTTAGTCCTTTAATTGAATCAGTTCCCGTTCATATCGTCTTGAATCCCCAGGTAGGATTAATTGGCTCAGTACTATATGCCCTGCAAAGTCAGGATTAATTAGACTTCAGGCATAAATGGGAAATCTTAGTTACTAATTAAATTTTTAATTAGTATTCTTCGGGCTGAGACATTGATTAATCAACTCGGGAACATCAGCTACGGGAAAGATCGGGATTCGTAAACCACTGCTAACCTCAGCAACGGTCATATCATCAAGAAACTTTGTATCGTCGTGTTTAAGCATCAAGGATGGTAACAAAATACCGTCTTGAAGATCTACTTCGGATAATCCTGTAAGTAGATCCTGCCCAGTCAATAACCCTGTGACTGTGATTTCTTGTCCCCAATATTCGCTATTTAAAGCAACCAGATTAACTTCTAATCCCTCGACCTGATTTAACTGAGCAACCAACGGTTGAAAAGCCTGTTCAACAGCATTTCCTACAATCCAGGTCAAGCGGCGGTTTGGCTCTACACTATGGGGTAGCATTTCCTCAGCTGTTGTCTGAAACTGCTTTAAGAATAAACGAATAGAACCAACACCATTGCCAATCTGAGGATAATCTTCATAGTGGGATTCGGGGGGAATTTCCTGTCCCGCAATCAAAAACCATTCATCGGCTAGCCAAGCAAAGATGCTGTCAAACTGATATTTAAACTTTGACTGTAGTTGCTGTACTTGTTCAATTACTTCTTGAGCTTTTTCCCGACTGACAGGCAGTAATTCATCCTCGGCGGGACGGAAGCGAGTCAAGCCAACGGGAACCACCGCAGCGGAAGCCACAGCGGGGATGTCTCCCTGATGAAACGAAGCTAAATCTAGCAGAGTTCTCTCTAAATGAATCCCATCATTAATTCCAGGGCAAACTACAACCTGGGCATGGATTTGTAAGCGTCGTTCTTGAAACCACTCCAATTGAGACTTAATTAACCCCGCACGCTGATTTTTTAGCAGTCGAATTCTCACCTCTGGTTCAGTGGCATGAATCGAGACGAAGAGAGGGGAGAGGCGCATTTGCTCGATGCGTTGCCATTCCTTATCGGTTAAGTTGGTTAGAGTGAGATAGCTACCGTAGAGAAAGCTCAGACGATAATCATCATCCTTATAATAAAGACTCTTTCGTTTACCAGGAGGCTGCTGATCGATAAAGCAAAAAGGACAGTGGTTGTTGCACTGAATTAAACCATCAAATAAAGCTGTTTCAAATTCTAGACCGAGATCATCATCATAATCCTTTTCAATTTCAATTTGATGCAGATCTCCCGCAGTATCCACGACTTCCAATTCTAGAAATTCATCGCTACACAAGAAACGATAGTCAATCAAATCGCGAGGCTGAGTCTGATTAATGGAAATGATGGCATCTCCAGACTCAAAGCCGATTTCCGCGGCGATGGAATCTGGCAAGACGCGACTAATTTTTGCTGGTTTTAAATTAACCGATGAATTTATACTTCCAATTCCTTCTGCCCTCATCCTTTATCCCTCATCCCTGCAACTAAATCCATCCTAAAGCTAGCGCCGCTAGGATAAACACTCCAAATCCTAATCTATACCAAACAAAGACCCAGGTACTTCTTTTTTTAAGAAATTCTAATAACCAGGCGATCGCTAAATAGGAAAACACTGCCGATGAGATCAATGCCCCAATCAAGGGGATTAATTCAAAACTGGTTCCTGCGGTAGGGAGAATTAATTCTTTTAACTCAACTAAACCAGATATTAGTATTGCAGGAATTCCCAACAGAAATGAAAATCGAGCTGCGGTTGAGCGGTCTAAATTATTAAATAAACCAGCGGTCATCGTCGAGCCAGAGCGAGATACACCAGGGATAATTGCCAATGCTTGAGCCAAACCAACCAGAATGCCGTCCCTAACTGTCAAATCCTTAAAATCACGCTTCTGATTACCGACACTTTCCGCTAAAGCTAGTAACAGAGCCATAACAATGGAGACGATCGCAATTGAAGGCATGCTTCTGAGGGTATTTTCATAAAATTCGGGGTCAAAAACTTTCAGCAGTACACCGAGAAAGATAATTGGCAAGGTACCGACGCCAATTCCCACTGCCAACCAAAAATCTTGTGAATCATAATCAGAAGTGTGAACTGCTTTGATCATGCCTTGAGTAATTTGAGTGAGATCTGACCAAAAGTAAGATAACACCGCTGCCACACTACCAAGCTGAATCACGGCGATGAAAGAGACTCCAGGATCGCCCCAACCAAAAAATACGGGAACAGCTTTAAGGTGAGCAGTGCTGCTAATCGGAATGAATTCAGTTGCTCCCTGAACAAACCCTAAGAAAATCGCCTGAAACAGATTTACCTGATTTATGCCTCCGCTGGTTTCTAGGGCTAGAACATCTGTAGAGCCTGCAATAACTGCATCTTGACCTAAATTCGCCAAAATAACGCTAAATATAAGACCAAAACCCAGCAAAAAAACCAGGCTCAAATATTTTTTGGTCTGCATAAACATAGTATATTGATCCCAAATCTAAAACATTTGTTAAGTCTTAAGTTTATCTGGGAATCTTTCAGAACCCAAGGGATTTAATCAGCAAATAAATTCAGATATCATAAGAAAGTGAGTACACTTAGAAATTACTATTAATCAGAATATTAATTTATTAGCCGTATGAGTTATGCAACCTCCTCCGCTAGAGCAGAAATTAATGAACTGCGTCGTTTAAAAACCCTACTTCCCCCTGAACTCCAGAGTTGGGTAATTGTCGAGGGTTCAACCGAAGTAAATCCGCCCTTAGTACGTAGCGAAGAAATCGGGAAGGATGAGATTGAAATTCAAATTGATCTTGCTAAATGGGATAGTTTAGCGATCGATCAACGCAATTTACTGTTTTGGCATGAGGTCGCTCGAGTACAAAACGACACCATCCCCAAAGAAGGTTGGGAAATGGCAGCTTTGGCAATTGGCTTAGGCGGAGCTGTAGGAGAATTATGGGTACAGGATGGACTATTGCTATTGCTAGCTTTAGCTTTGTGTGGAATTTCTGGCTATCGGCTCTGGCAAAAAAACAGCAGTGAAAAAACCATCACCGAAGCCATTGAAGCTGATGAAAAAGCGATCGCTTTAGCTACGCGCTTCGGCTATTCTTTACCTAACGCTTACAAAAGTTTGGGTAGTGCCCTCAAAACATTGATTGAAATGACACCCAGTCGTCGTAAGAGAAAGAAGTACGAAGAACGTCTACAAGCACTACGGCGTAGTGCATCCAGAGATAAAGCCAGAACTAAAGAAGGTCGAGAACCCATCGGCAGACGAGAAACTCGTCTCTAAGGTAAACTCAAACATCAGCTGATTAGAGTTGTTTTCATTAGCTTTGTTCCCTAATTTACAGTTGCAAATTAATGTTAAATTAGATTAACAAAACTAAATACCTAAACATTATAAAGTGTGTGTTTGGGTAAGTTAACTAATAGTTGCTTGAAACTGTTATCTAACTTACATATTTAGTTCTATGGTTCAAAGTAGACGAATTTATTGGTTTAAATCAACTAATATTTAATGTCATCAATGTCTTTTGATTATGCTGATAACTAAAATTGAGAATTAATGATTGACGAGACACCAGAGATCTTGTTTCCTTTATCTTCTATTAAGGACAACCCAGTTATAGAGATACCCGAGCGCTTAACAGTTCTAGAAGCCTTAGTGTTCAAACAAACTGTGGGACAATTGTTGGCGCAAAATATTGCTCATCATCAAATACTTCTTGATTTTAGTAAAACTAAGTTTATCGATAGTAGTGGCATTGGAGCTTTAATTGCCAATCTTAAATCTGCCCAAGCAAATAACACCGAGTTAATTTTAGAATCGGTTCAGCCTCCTGTGATGGCAACACTCTCCATGACAGGATTAGTTGATGTATTGAGCATTAGATCTTCAGCCAAATGGTCTCGTAAAGAGTCACCAGAGACTCATCCTTCGGTAAGATCCGTAGTCAAACGACTGATAGATATTTTAGGCGCAATAGTTGGTCTAATTATTACTGGGATTATTTATGTTCCCATTGCGATCGCGATCAAGGCTACTAGCGAAGGAACAATTTTGTTTCATCAAACCCGTTGTGGCTGGATGGGGCGCAAGTTTCAAATTTGGAAGTTTCGCTCCATGTATGCTAACGCTGAATTGTTAAAAAAACAAGTGAAAAATCAAGCTAGCGGAGCCTTTTTCAAGAATGACAATGACCCTCGTGTCACGCCGATTGGCAGTTTCCTGCGACGCACAAGTTTAGATGAGTTTCCCCAATTTTGGAACGTTCTTAAAGGAGACATGAGCTTAGTGGGAACTCGCCCGCCAACACCAGAAGAGGTGGAAGTTTACCAAATTCCTGAATGGCAAAGACTAGATGTCAAGCCAGGAATGACTGGAGAGTGGCAAGTAAATGGTCGTTCTCAAGTACGTGACTTTGAAGATGTAATTAAATTAGATTTGAAATATCAGCGCAACTGGAGTTTAAGTTACGATCTGAAGCTTATTCTTAAAACAGTGATGATTATCTTTAGTAAAAATAATGGTGCTGTATAGCTTGATGCGGAGAACATCATGTTGAGAGCTAATAAAAAAATTACTTAAAAATATTTATATTCATTCGGTAGAGTTTTTAGTTCAAAGATGATACCAAACTAATGATAGTTCGAT